>CAYSZN010000323.1:0-5146 GCA_964435425.1 uncultured Akkermansia sp.
CCACTCGCCGTTCTCCCAGTAGCGACCGTTCGCGGTGATCTCGCGGAGGTTGATCTCGGGGTTGAAGTTCGTGGCGAAGGGCAGGCCGTGGTCGCCGGCGTTGGCGTCGAGAATGTCGACGGTCTCGATCTCGTCAAACCAGTGCTTCAGGGCGTAGGCGCAGTAGACGTTCGTCACGCCGGGATCGAATCCGGAGCCGAGCAGGGCGGTCAGGCCGGCCTCCTTGAAGCGGTCCTGGTAGGCCCATTGCCACTTGTATTCGAACTTCGCCGTGTCCGGCGGCTCGTAGTTCGCGGTGTCGACGTAGTGGACCCCGGCCTCGAGGCAGGCGTCCATCAGGGCGAGGTCTTGATAGGGCAGGGCGATGTTGAGGAGGATCTTCGGCTGCACCTCGCGGAGGAAGGCGACGGTCTCGGCCACGTTGTCGGCATCGAGCTGGCGGGTGCGGATGGTGACGCCCGTGGCGGCCTTGATGTCGGCGGCGATGGCGTCGCATTTGTCGAGGCTGCGGCTCGCGAGCCAGATCTCTCCGAACGTGGCGGCATCCTGCGCGCACTTGTGCGCGACGACATTGCCGACACCGCCAGCTCCGATGATGACAGTCTTTTCCATGGTGGTCTCGTCGAGGGACGGGGGAAGAACGCTCCGATCCGCGGGGGGAAAGTCAAAGAAATTTCTCGGCAGAGAGGGGTGGACTGGTGGGCATGTGAGTCTAGGTAGGGAATGCGCAGGGAAGGAGCGCTTGTCCGCCTTGCCGCGGCCATTCCCTCCAGTCTTCTCAGGTCCGGGAGGGCGTCTTCCTCAGCCACGGCAGCATCAGCAGCGCGAAGAGGAACGCACCGACGAGGGCCATCCAGAGCAGGCGGACGGGGTAGGGGCCGAGGAAGTCGAGGAGGTTGGCCTGGGTCGGTGTCGAGGGACCGACGAAGCCGTAGTTCCACCCGGTGAGCGCGTCGAGGACGGCGAGCAGTCCCATGTAGGCGAGGGTCAGGCCGACCGAGCGGCTCCAATCCCGCCAGGTCGGCCGGAAGCGGTCTGCGGCGAGGATCCAGACCGTCGCGACGGGAATGAACAGATGGTAGAGCCAGAAGAGCCAGAACCAGGGATCGGACGGACCGACGTAGAGCGATGGGGTGAGAAAGGCCCAGAGGCAGAGGGCGAAGGTCCAGAAATACATGAGGCCCTGCGAGACGCGGTGCCGGGTCGCGAGGGCGTAGGCGCCGAGGAGGTTCGCGAGGTTGCAGAAGTGCAGCGGCAGCGATTCCTGCCAGGAGAAGCGGCCGCCTACGAGGGAATAGCCGTTGCTGAGCGCCCACAGGACGAGGCAGCCGACGCCGATGGCGGCGCGGAGCCGTGGTTCCATCGGCGTTCCCCGGAAGCGGCGGGCGAGCCATGCCGTCGCGGCCGCCGCGCCCAGACACACGGCAAGGCAGATCCCGTGAAGCAACGAACCCTGGACGAAGGTAGCCATTGGGGGAGTTGATAGATGATAGTTGAGAGTTGATAGGCTCGGAGTCAGCGAGTTGCCTCGGTGAGGCAACTCATCCTATCAACTCTCAACTATCATCTATCAACTCAATAGAGCTGCCCCTTGCGGTAGGCCGCAGGGGAGACGCCTCGGTGCTGCTTCAGCATCCGGCTGAAGTAGTAGCGGTTGGGGAAGCCGCAGTTCTCCGCGACTTGCTCGATGGACTGGTCGGTGTGGCGGAGGAGATGGCAGGCCCGGTCGAGCCGGTAGCTGAGCAGCACGGTCATGGGCGCGAGCCGCAGCTGGGAGCGGAAGAGGTGGTTCAGGTTGCGCACGCTGACCCCGGCGGCGCGGGCGGCGTCCTCGGCGGCGATGCGCCGGGAGAGGTTGCCTTGCAGGAACTCCATCGCGCGCAGCACGCGAGGATCGAGCCGCTGGTCGGTCCAGGCCTTCGGCGGCAGCTTGCCGAGGGCGTGGATGACGAGGGCCGCCGATTCCCAGTTGTAGGGTTCGCCCTTCGCGCAGGCGAGGGAGTCGAGATAGCCTTCGGCGAGGGCATCGACGGGCGTGGCGTAGATCCCCGGCACGGAGAGCAGGTCGGAGCGTCCGAGGATGAAATGGACGTACCACTTGGCAAAGGGCACCGGATTGTGCGAACTGAAGGCGGTGCGCGGGGGGATGAGGTAGAGATGGCCCGGCGCCAGAACGGTCTCGGCTCCCCCGCAGACGACGGTGGCCCGGCCCTCGACCGGACAATAGAGCCGCCAGTAGGGATCGATGAGGTGGTGGAGGTTCCACTGCTGAAGACGGATCTTCCTCGTCGCGAAAATCTCCAGGGCCATGCCGGGCAGCATCACCTCGCGCTCGCCCTGGACATCGTGGGGCGAGCCTTCGGGGACGAGGCTGAAGAAAGATTCCCGTCTGGCGCTCATGCGGATCGTGTTGCGGAATATGGCAAAACGTAGGTACGGTGTCGAGAGCAATTTCCCTAATGGGCGAGACGACCCGGTGCGGAAAGCGATACAGAAAGGGGGCGGCCCGATGCAGGAGAGGGGCTTCCTCACCGCTTCGATTCGCCGAAGAGGCGGCGGCCCAGGCCGCGGACCGCGTTCCCGAGGCCGCGGGGCTCTCCGTCGGGCCCGCGGCCTTCGCCGGCGGGCAGGGCGACGAGCGCGGGCGATTCTCCGGGCACGGGAAAGGCCTGGGCTTCGCCCTTGCCCGCGAAGAGACCGCCGTGGCCGCGGCATTTCCCACGCGGAACGAGGTCGACAGGCAGGTCCATGCGGTAGGGGTGCCGCGTCCGCGCGGTCTCGAGCTGTCCGCATTCGCGGCAGAGCGTGGTCGGTCGCGTGCCTGCGGGCGGGGCGATCTTCGCCGCGGGGAAGCCCCGGCCCTCCGCCGCCTTCATCACCGACGTCCAGACGGGCAGCGCGAGCGTGCCGCCGTAGCCGCGGTCCATGATCGTCTTCGGTTGGTCCAGTCCGACCCAGACGCCGGTGGTGAGCTTGTCGGTGTAGCCGACGAACCAGGCGTCGACGTAGTCGTTCGTCGTGCCCGTCTTGCCGTAGGCGGGCGCGTTGTAGCCCGCCTTGCGGGCCTCGGCGGCGGTGCCCTCGTCCATCACCTTGCCGAGGATGTCGGAGGTGACCCAGGCGACACCCTCGGGGAAGATCCTCCGGCCGGAGGGCTGGTGCTGGTAGAGCAGCGAGCCGTCGGCGTGCTCGATGCGCGCGATGAGGTGCGGCGAGAGGTTGACTCCGCCGCCGGCCAGGGTCGAGTAGGCGCTGGTGATGGTCACAGGCGAGGTCTCGAAGGCCCCGAGGGAGATGACGGGCGAATTGGGGATTTCGCCGAATTTCAGCGCTCTTGCGAGATCGCGGATCTGGTCGACGCCGGCGATCTGGCCGACACGCACCGACATGGTGTTGCGCGAGCGGATCAGGCCGATGGCGGCGGGCTGGAGCCCGGTGAAGGTGCCGTCGCTGTTCTTCGGCGACCAGTTCGCGAAGCGGACCGGATTGTCGCTGACGTAGGCCCCGGGGAGAAGGCCGCCGCGGTGGAAGGCGACGGCGTAGACGAAGGGCTTGAAGGTCGAGCCGACCTGCCGCTTTGCCTGGAAGGCGCGGTTGAAGGAGCTTTCGCCGAAGTCGCGCCCGCCGACGAGGGCAACAATGCCGCCGGTGCGGTTGTCGAGGGTGACGACCGAGCCTTGGAGGTATTTCGTCGCGCCGCCACGATGCGAGCTGCGTGGGGCATGGCGATAGCCCTGGCGGCGCTCGATGCCGGCGAGATGCTTGTCCAGCTCCGTCTGGGCGGTCTTCTGGAGTCCGGTATCGATCGTGGTATGGATGCGGAGCCCGCCGTTCTCGATCAGATGGGGCTCCAGATAGTCCTCCAGCAGGTCGAAGACCGCCTGCAGCGGGTAGCTGCCGGTGGCGAGGCGTTGGCCCGGTGGGCGCAGGGCGATGGCCTGGCGCTTCGCCGCGTCCGCCTCCGCGCGGGTGACGACGTCCGAGGCCACGAGGCGGTCGAGCACCTCGGCTTGCACGTCCTTCGCGTTCTCCTCGCTGCGGAAGGGATTGAGCAGGCTGGGACCGCGGATCACCCCGACGAGCATGGCGCTTTCCCCGAGGGTGAGCTGCGAGGCCGGTTTCATGAAGTAGCCCTGCGCCGCCCGTTCGACCCCGTAGAGGCCCGAGCCGAAGTAGATCCGGTTCATGTAGCAGGTCAGGATCTCCTCCTTCGAGTACTCGCGCTCGAGCCGGTAGGCGAGGGCGGCCTCCATCAGCTTTCGCTGGATCGACATTTCCTTCATGCCGAAGGTGTTGCGGGCGAGCTGCATCGTGATCGTGGAGGCCCCCTGGTCGATGCCGCCGGACTTCACATTGGCGATCATGGCGCGGACCACACCCAGGTAGTCGATGCCGCCGTGCTGGTAGAAGCGGTTGTCCTCGCGGGCGAGGAGGGCCTTGATGAAATGCTCCGAGACCTGCGAGGCCGGCACCGAGACCCGGTTCTCCCCGTGGCCCGCGACATGCCCCATGAGCTGGCCGCTGCGGTCGTAGACGAGGGTCCGCTCGGGGATCTCCTTGACCAGGGCGAGGTCGAACCGCATCGCCTTGTAGCCATACCAGGCCGCTCCGCCCACCGCTACCAGTGTCCCGAAAAAGAGGCCCGTAAAGAGGACCTTGCGGACGAACCGACCGAGGAGGGAGCCCTTGCGCCGCTTTCCCGAACGGGATCTCCGGCCCCTTCGAGACGGGCTCGGTCCCTTGCGGCTGGAACGGCGGGAGGAGGAGGATCTGCGGCTGGCCATGGAAATTGTTAAGCTTACTTGATATTCTGGTTCACGCCAGAGGAGAGCGGGGAAAGGTAAAAAGTAAAAGATGAAAGGCTTCCGGGCTGGAGGGCTGTGGATTGGCCCATTCCAGCAGGATTCCGGGGTATCCGGGGGTAGTCGTGGTAGGGTGGATTGCGATCCGTCGGCCATTCCTGCCAAATCCTTTGACGAAACGCCCGGCCCCGCGAGAGTGGCGCGGTGCCGCTCTACCTCCTCTTTCCCCTGGCCGCCGCCGCTGTCTACGCCCTTGGCTCCATCGTGGTCAAGCGGGCGCTGAAGGATGGCGTGGGGATGCGGCAGTCCTTCCACCTCTCGAACATCGTCCTCGGCCTCGCCTT
>CAYSZN010000324.1:0-1736 GCA_964435425.1 uncultured Akkermansia sp.
CCGCCCTCCACGCGCTCTGGGCGCTTTACCAGATCGCCGGGCTCGACGACGCCACGGCGGAGAAGGCCGTCGCCCATGCCGATGCGGCGGTGCGGCTCTGGACGGTGCGTTTGCTGGGCGACGCCTACGGCATCCAGCGCAATCTCGGACTGCCGCCCGAGCGCACCGAGGCCTATCCGCTCGCGACGAATGTCTTCGAAGCCCTCCTCGCCCGCGCCGCGGTCGAGCCCGACGCCGAGGTGCGCTCACAGTTCGCCTCCACCGCTCGCCGCCTCGCCAACGAGCAGGCCTTCCCCCTGCTTGCCGCGATCCTCGGGCGCGACGAGGACCTCGAGGATCCCTTCATCCCGCTGCTCTGCTGGTGGGTGCTGGAGGCGCACCTGCCCGCCTCGACAGGCGACGTGATGGCGCTCTTCGAGAACCGCGCCCTCTGGGACGAGCCGCTCGTGAAAGAGCACATCCTTCCCCGCATCGCGCGGCGCTTCTCCGTCGAGGGGAAACGGCAGGATCTCCTCCTGCTCGCGAAGCTCCTCCGCCTCGCGCCGGGACCGGAGCAGGCCGGGCAGTTGCTGAAGGGCTTCGAGGAGGCCTACCGCGGCCGCACCATGACCGCCCTGCCCGAGGAGCTGCTCGCCGCGATGAGCGAATCCGGCGGCGCCTCCCTCGGCATCCGCCTGCGCCAAGGCGATCCCGCCGCCGTGACCGAGGCCCTCGCTCTCGTCGCCGACGCGAAGGCCCCGCTCGACGAGCGGCTCCGCTACGCCCGCAGCTTCGGCGAGGTGAAGCGCGCCGAGGCCGTGCCCGTGCTGCTGAAGCTCGCGACCTCCGAGGGCGAGGCCGACCTGCGCCGCGCCGCCTTCGCCTCGCTCGGGGCCTACGACTTCGCCGACATCGCCGGGGCGACCCTCGCGGCCCTGCCCTCCCTGCCCGAGGCGGTCCGCCCCGCCGCCTTCACCCTGCTGGCGAGCCGTCCCGCGTGGACGGGCGATCTGATCGCCGCCCTGCAATCGGGCGCGCTGCCGCTCTCGCTCGTTCCCAACGACGTCGCCGACCAGCTCCGTTCGCATTCCGAGGAGAGCGTCCGCACCGCCGCCGCGAAGTTCCTCCCCGCGCCCGTGGCCGGGGGCATGGACTTCAACGCGAAGATCGCCGAGGTCGAGGCCGCGTTGAAGAAGGCCCCCGGCAGTCCCTACGCGGGCGAGGCCCTCTACGAGCAGCGCTGCGCGAGCTGCCACAAGCTCTTCTTCAAGGGCGGCAACATCGGACCCGACCTCACCAGCTACCAGCGCGACGACCTCGGCACCATGCTCATCAGCATCGTCAACCCCAACGCCGAGATCCGCGAAGGCTACCAGTTCATCACCGTGAAGACCAAGGACGGCCGCACCCTCGGTGGCTTCCAAGTGGACCGCGACAACCAAGTCACCGTCCTGCGCGGTCTCGACGGGCAGGACCTGACCCTCTCCGCCGACGAGATCGACACGGTCGAGCCGATGGGGCGGAGCCTCATGCCCGAGGGGCTGCTGGAAGGGCTCGACGAGCAGCAGGTTCGGGATCTGTTTGCCTATTTGCGGATTTCTCAGCCGATTAGTAAATGAACGTGCTTTTACGGTCAGCTTTCGACATCCGTTCCGTTCCTTCAGCCGGCATCGCCCGGTGGTCGGATGATGCGGAGCTTGTGTTCGCTGAGAACGACGAAACACCGTTCCCAGTGGGACGCATCGGGACCGGCGAAC
>CAYSZN010000324.1:1746-5139 GCA_964435425.1 uncultured Akkermansia sp.
ATGTAGCATGGGCTTCCAGCCCATGCACCGCTCTAGGACGCGGGGAGGCCGGGAGAGCTGCAATCGCTCAAACAGGGGCGAAGAGGCGAGCGGTCTTTCGCGAAGAGGCTGCCAAGGACTCCGGGCGTCTTCACGCGATGCATGGGCAAGATGCCCATGCTACAAAACGCCTCGCCTGTTGTCTTGCTGCGGTTTTCCTCGCCGTCCTGCCAGTCCATTCCGCCGACCCCGAATCCAAACACATCAACCTCGGCGCGAACACCTCCCTCGAACTCCTCGCCATTCCGCCCGGCGAGTTCCTCATGGGCAGCACGCCGGAGGAGAAGGCTTGGGCCACGGGAATCGAGGGCGGGGCCACGCCGGGAACGTCGCGTGAATCCTTCGAGGGCGACTCGCCGCGCCTGACGCGGGTGAAGGAGGCCTTCTGGATAGGGCGCACCGAAGTCACGATGGGGCAGTTCCGCCGCTTCGTGGAGGAGAGCGGTTACGTCACCGACGCGGAGAAGCCGGGCGGGACGACGCAGTGCTTCGATCCCGAGTGGACCGGCTACCATTTCACCAAGGAGGTGGTCCACCCCTGGAAACCGATGGAGGGGAAAAGCTGGCGCGATCCGAACTTTCCCTTCCCCCTGCGCGAAGACTTTCCCGTGGTCTGCGTGAGCTGGAACGACGCCCGCGCCTTCTGCGACTGGCTGACGGAGCGCGAGCGCACCGCAGGCCGATTGCCCGAGGGCTTGGTCTATCGTCTCCCCACCGATGCCGAATGGGAATACGCCTGCCGAGGCGGCAGCAAGGAGAGCCTCCATTTCTGGTGGGGCAACGGGATCGAGGACGGCGAGGGCCGACTCAACATCTCCGGCATCGACTTCCTGCCCGGCCGCACCCGGACATGGCCGCTCGCGAAAGTGCCGTGGAGCGACGGTTTCGCCTTCGTTTCGCCGGTGGACCACTACGGGGAGCGGGGCCGCAACGGCTTCGGTCTCGCCGACATGTGCGGCGGGGTCTGGGAGATCGTCCTCGATCACTTCGATCCGCAGGGAGCCCACGAGGAGGCTCATTTCGTCGCCGAGAATCCCCGCCCGGTCTGTCGCGGCGGCAACTACTTCGATGTGCCCGGCAACGCCCGCTGCGCCGTCCGCCTTGGATTAAGGGGGCCGGGCTACTCCGATTCCCGCGACGGCTTCCGCATCGTTCTGGGAACGCCCCGCGAAATGAAACCCTGACAAAACAGCCATTGTCTGGCGCATTTTTTGGACCACGAATGAACACGGATTTCACGAATGGGCTCCGCTTCCTCTCCATCCATTCGTGAAATCCGTGTTCATTCGTGGTCAAACCCCATCCCCAACCCATCCGCATCCTATGAACACCTCTCTCGACCGCCGCGCCTTCCTCGGCCAATCCCTCGCAGGCATCGCCGCCGCCTCCGTGCCCGCCCTCGCCCAAGACGCCGCGAAACCCTTGCGCATCGGCCTCGTCTCCGCCGCCAGCTACGGCGCCGCCTTCGGTTCCGACCCGCAGCCGCGCACGCCGGGATCGAACCACGGCACCGCCTTCGCCACAATCTTCAACGGCTACGACGAGGAGAAGGCGAAGACCTTCCAAGGCACCTTCGTGAAGGCCTCGCGGCGCATCGAGGGCGTCCGCGTCGCGAAGATCTGGGACCCTGACAAAACCGCCGCCGCCGCCATCGCCGACATCTGCGGGATCGAGACCGTGACCGACACGCCCGAGCAATGCGCCGACGATGTCGATGCCGTCCTCCTCGTCGACGACGGGAGCGGGGCGCAGTGGAAATACGCCGAGACCCCGTTGCGGAAGGGCGTCCCCGTCTTCTGTGACAAGCCCCTCTCCATGACCGCTCGCGAGGCCGCCGGAGTCGCCAAGCTCGTGCGCGAGACCGGGACGAAATTTATGTCCGCGAGCAGTCTGCGCTTCGTTCCCGACATCGTGAAGCTGCGCGAGGAGATTGAGACGATCGGCCCCGTCCGCCTCGCCACCGTGGCCTGCGGCAACGACCTCGTCTACTACGGCATCCACGCCCTCTCCATGGCCTACGCCGCGCTCGGACCCGGTGCGGTCAGCGCAGTCAACGTGGGACGGCCGGGCTTGAACATCGCCCGCATCCGCTTCGCCGACGACCGGGACGTCGTCCTGATGGTTGGCGACCGCGACAAAATGCGGGCCGGCTACCAGATCGACCTCTACGGCGAAAAAGGTTGGCGTACCCTCGTGCCCGATTTGAAGGATCTCTACGCCTATCTCCTCGAAGCTTTCCTGGACCTTATCCATACCGGAAAGGAACCGGTGCCGGTGGAGGAGGAGGTCGAACTCATCGCCGCGCTGGAGGCGTCGAAGCGCTCTCTGGAGCTCGGGCGCGAGGTGACGCTGGAAGAGGTGATGTAGAGGGAGCTTTGTCAGGAGACCGCTTTCAGCGCGAACACCTCGACATCGACCGCCTCGGCGACGCAGGCATGCTCGGGGGTGCCCGCGAGTCCGGGGATCCGGCCCCACACCGTCGGCAGCAGGGAGCTCGCCTCGACGGCGGCTGGGCGGTAGCGGTAGGGCCGGTGATGCACCTGCCCGGAAAAGAGGCGACGCATTCCGGGATCGTGGCTGAAGAGGAGGTAGCGCTCCAGGAGGAAGAATTCGAGGCTTCCGGCCTCCGCCTCTCGGGCAGGGCCCGTGCCGTCGGGCCGGTATCGGTAGTGCGCCTCGTCCGCCTCGCCGAGGCGGCGGCAGCGGTAGTCCGTCCAGCCGTCAGGGCCGGTTGCCGAGTTCATCCGGGCGTGGAAATAGGGCAGCTTGAAGGCGGTCCGCCCGATCTTGCAGGCGGGCCAGCGGTTCGCGTCGAGGGAGTGGAACCAGACCCCGGGCCGTCCCTCGTCGTCGTGGACATAGGTGCGCACATTCAGTTCGAGAAACCACGAGAGCCATGAAACCGCGAAAAGCCCTGCGGGCCGGATGCGGTCCATGCGGAAGGGGACGACTCCGATCCAGGCCGACCCGTCGTGCGTGTCGGGGTGGAGACCCGCGGGGAGGATCGTCCTGAGCGTTGCGGGTTCGCAGCGCCAATGGAGAAAGAGGAGTTCGGACCAAGTCTGCAGCATCGCCGGTCGCTCGACCGTCGGCCGCTGGCGAGGAGCCTCTCGCATCGCCTGCGTGGGGGACATCATAGCGCGGCAGGATGGATGTGAAGTGCCGACAGGGCAAGCGGATCAAAGTCGGCGGAGGAAAAGTAGCCCAGGTTTTCGCTCCGCGTAAGCTGGGGTTTGGAATATCCCCAGCTTAGCCGGAGGCAAAAGGCGGGCTGCTTTCTACTTCCAAGCGTATCCATGGGAAGGCGGGACCGGAATGTCCTCACCAGATCGCGCGGACGGGATAGGCGTGGAT
>CAYSZN010000325.1:0-5115 GCA_964435425.1 uncultured Akkermansia sp.
ACCCAAGCCATCAACGCCCTGCTCTACAACGCCTTCGGCGAGCGCCAGGTCACCCAGTTCTACACCCAGGTGAGCCAATACAAAGTGATCATCGAAGTCCCGCCCGAACTCCAGAGCGATCCCTCCACCTTCGACAAGCTCTTCCTGAAATCGCCGATCACCGGAGGCCAGGTGCCGCTGTCCTCGCTCATCGTCTTCGACACAGCCAGCACCAAATCCCTCTCCGTGAACCACCTCGGACAGTACCCGGCGGTCACCATCTCCTTCAACCTCTCCCCCGACGTCGCCCTCGGGGATGCCGTCACCGCCATCCAAGGAGCGGTCAGCGCGATGCAGATCCCGCCCGGGCTCAGCGGCAGCTTCCAGGGCAGCGCCCAGGCCTTCCAATCCTCGCTGAAATCCCAGCCCTATCTCATCCTCGCCGCCATCGTCGCGATCTATCTCATCCTCGGGATGCTCTACGAGAGCTTCATCCATCCTCTGACGATTCTCTCCACCCTGCCCTCGGCCGGGCTCGGAGCGTTGCTCACCCTGTGGGCCTTCGGCTACGACGTGGGAGTCATCGCCATCATCGGCATCCTGCTCCTCATCGGCATCGTGAAGAAGAACGCCATCATGATGATCGACTTCGCCATCGAGGCGGAGCGGGACCGGGGCATTCCCGCCCACGAGGCCATCTTCGAAGCCTGCCTCAAGCGCTTCCGGCCCATCACCATGACCACCCTGGCGGCCATGATCGGCGGCATCCCCCTCGCCCTCGGGCACGGTGACGGCTCCGAACTCCGCCAGCCCCTCGGCTACGCCATCGTCGGCGGATTGGTTCTGAGCCAGGCGCTGACGCTGTTCACGACGCCCGTGGTGTATCTGTTCTTCGACCGACTTGTGGGACGGCGGAAGGCGGAGCGTGTGCCCGAAACGGCGCTCGTCCAACAGGCGGCTTGAACGGGGGCTTCGTCTCGGATCCGCCTCTCCGCAGTGGCTCACCGGGACCAGCACCGCCGGGGTGTCCGCGTCAGAGCGTCCGTGCTCCGCAGTGGACGCCTCGGCGAAACATCCCGACCGGGACTCCATTCGGCGATCAGGGATTTGATGATGTCGGACAATGAAGACATGGACCGCAAAACGGCAGATCTGCCTCGTTTTTGTGCGTCCTGTGCCTTTTTGCCGCCATATTCCTACCTGCACCTGACTGCCCTATGAAACGCTATCTCCTCCAACCCCGCTCCGAGGGTCCTTCGGAGCTCGTCCTCCACGAATGCGACCTCCCCTCCCCCGGAGCGGGCGAAGTGGCGGTCCGCATCCGGGCGGCCTCGCTGAACTACCGCGACCTGCTGATGCGCTCCGGTCGATCGGCCTCCGGCGGGAGCGGGCCCATCGTGCCGCTCTCCGACGGGGCCGGGGAGATCGTCGCGGTGGGCGAGGACGTCGGCGAGTGGAAGCCCGGCGACCGCGTCGTCCCCACTTTCTTCCGGGACTGGATCTCGGGCCGTTTCGACATGGCGCACCACGCGGCCGCGCGCGGCGGGTCCTGCGACGGGGTGCTCGCCGAAACCATCGTCGCTCCCGCTCACAGCCTCGTGCCCATGCCGGACGGCATGAGCTTCGCGGAAGCGGCCACCCTGCCCTGCGCCGCGCTCACCGCCTGGCACGCCCTGATGGAGCGTGGCGCTCCCGTCGGTCCCGGCGACACCGTGCTCTGCCTCGGCACCGGCGGCGTCTCCGTCTTCGCCCTCCAGATCGCGAAGGCGGCCGGCGCGCGTGTGATCGTGACGAGCCGCTCCGACGGGAAGCTCTCCCGCGCCCGCTCTCTCGGCGCGGACGAGACGGTGAACTACCGCGAAACGCCCGAGTGGGACCGCGAGGTCTGGCGGCTCACCGGAAAGCGCGGGGCCAATCGCGTCGTCGAAGTCGGCGGTCCCGGCACCCTTGGCCGCTCCATGAATGCCGTCGCTGCCGGAGGCTGTGTCTCCCTCATCGGCGTGCTCACGGGCTTCGATCCACCGGACGCGAGCCTCTTTCCCCTGGTGACGAAGAACGCCGAGCTCCACGGCATCTACGTGGGGAGCCGCGAGATGTTCCTCCGGATGAACGCCTTTTTCGAAACGCACCGCATCCGGCCCGTGATCGACCGCACCTTCCCCTTCGAGGAGGCCCCCGCCGCCTACGCGCATCTCGAGAGCGGGGCGCATGTTGGAAAGGTCGTGGTGGAGAATGGGAGCTGATCGTCGGAAGGCCGAAATGGAGGCGCGCGCTCTGCCGTGCCCCCGTCGGACCTGCCCGGAGGCTTCGGCGGGCACGACGGAGCGTGCCCCTCCAACGCCAAACAAAAACGGCATTTGACAGAGTTCGAACGTGGCCGTTCACTCGTTTCATTGCGCTGTCGCTTGGAAAAGACCGATGAAGACCTGGCCAATCCTTTTCCTCCTCGCCTTGGTCACCGCCTTTTCCATACCGGATCTCGACGCCCGCATCCGCTTCACTCAGCCTCCGCTCATTGCGGTCGGCGACCGCCCCTTGCGGCTCCAGGCGCGCGGGGGACCGGGCATCCGCTTCACCAGCAACAAGCCCCGCATCGCGCGAATCAACGGGAGGCGGATCCGCGCCGTCCGTCCGGGAAACGCCCGCATCACCGCGACCTCCTCGAACGGCCAGAGAGCCTCGCGCCGCGTCACGGTGGGCAGCCGGGCAAGGGTCTTCGGCAGCAGCCTCGCCAATGCCCCGAACCTGCTCATCGGACCGGAATGGGCACCGATCTACGATCCGATCTCCGGCAATCCGGTCTTCGCCCCATCGGGCCAGACCAGCTGCACCTTCCGTCACGCTGGGATCATGGGAAACCTCAATCCGACCTCCATCGTCCCCGCCACAGGCATCATCCGGAATGTCCGCGTCCGCAGCGCGGCGAATCCCTCGGCGATGCAGGTGGTGATCATGTCGGGATCGCCCGGGCTCTACGGCACGGCCATCCGCACGAGCGCCGCCTTCCGCCCGCGCGCCAACGCCATCACCACCGTGCCCGTCAACCTCCGGGTGACCCGCTCGCTGCATGGCACGAGCCAGATCACCGACGCCGTGGCGCTGAACATCCTCGGCCCGGGCACGGCCCCGCTTTTCGACCAGGGAAACGGCTGGAACAGGTTCCTCACCGGCTCGGCCTTTCTCCAGCACTGGTATCCGACCTTGCGACCCGGCGTCCCCGAGAACGAGCGGGCCTACACTGTCGGGGGAATCGAACTGCTGATGCAGTGGGAGTTCATTCAGATCGGCAGCGGCATCACCCGCTGAGGGAGCGGTGGCACCTCACCGCTCCTCCCGCACGGCCTTCCAGCGCTTGTGCATCCAAATCCACTGCTCGGGGTGGCGCAGGACGATCCGCTCGAGGGCCTCGTTGAAGCGCTTGGTGTTCTTCAGGATGATGTCCTTGGTGCGCCCTTCCGTGACCACCTCGACGGGAGGCTCGAAGAGGAGGACATGGGTCCCGTCCGGCTCGCGCCAGCTCGACGAGGGGATCACCGGCGCGCCAGTGAACTGAGCGAGTACGGCGAGACTCTTGAAGGTGTGGGCGGGATGGCCGAAAAACTCCGACTGGACGCCGTATTTCCGCACCGTGAACTGGTCGAAGATGGAGACGACGATGCGGTTGTCCTCCAGCAGCGCGAGGATCTCGTCGAGCGAGCCGCTCTTCTCCAGGGTGCCGAACCCGGCCCTCTGGAAGCGGCGCATCACGAGATCGTTGAACCACTTCGGCTTGAGTGGGCGGCGGATGAAGTGGAGCAGCCCTCGATACTGCTTGAACTGCGACATGCCCGCGACGGTCGAGACCTCCCAGTTTCCGAAGTGCCCGGCGAGGAGAAGGACGCCCTTCCCCTGCTCCCTCGCGGCGGCGAGGTGCTCGATGCCCTCGATGCGGACGAGCTTCGCCTTCTTCTCGTCGTCCATGAAGGCAATGCGCACGAACTCGAGGAGGAACTTCACGAGGTGGGCGTAGAAGGCCTGGGCGATCTCGGCGATGCGGGATTCCGTCAGGGTGTCGCCGAAGACGCGGCGTAGGTTGTCCATGACGACACGCCGCCGCAGGGGCAGGACGTGGTAGATGAGCTTTCCATACCAAGGCACCGCCATCGGCGCTGCCTCGACCGTGGCGACGGCCGTGGCGCTGGTCTCGGTGTGCGTCGTGGAGACGGAGATCGAGGCGACGCGGTGGCGGTTCATCACGGTCCGGGCGCGCTCCGTCGGCCGCAGATGGGGACTGCCGTAGCCATCGCGGGAAACGGAGAAGTCGTGGGGCTCGATCGTCCCGAGGCAGATCTCCTTCGGGAAGAGCTTGCAGGCCGCCTCCTTCGCCGCGAAGCGGGCGGCGAGCTTCTGGGCCCGCGCCGCGCCGGTTCCCGCGTCGGCCAGCTCCTCTCCGGTGAAGAAACGGCGCAGCCCCTCCTCGTCGAGATCGGCGAGGAGCTTCTCGATGCGGGAGATTTCGACCGTGTCGATGCCGTTGCGCATGGAAATGGGGAGACGGATGGGGCGGGGTGGAGAGGCATGTAGCCGGTCAGGCTGTGTCCGGTCAAATGGTTTGTTGCCGGTGGAGGGACGATTCCGCCCAGCCCGCCGTTTCACCTCGGAACCGGCCGTGGAGCTTCGAGGCTTGCCTGGATGGCTCCATGCCTCTACAGGTGATTAGCCGTGCTCTTCGAAAACTGACCGCCCTTGCCCGCCATGCTCCAGACCCTGGTTCCCCTCGTCGTCGGCGGCTCGCTCGGATCGGTGACGCGCTGGGGACTGCAACGCTGGATCGACGGACGCGCCGCGCCGGCGGTGGGAGCCTTTCCCTGGGGCATTCTCGTGGTCAATGTGCTGGGCTGCCTGTGCTTCGGATGGCTCTACTCCCGCTTCGAGGGGAGGGCCTGGGTCTCCGAGCCGCTCCGTCTCGCGGTGTTCACGGGCTTCCTCGGCAGCTTCACCACCTTCTCGACCTTCGGATGGAACACGCTGGAGCTGCTCCGCAGCGGCCACATGGGACTGGCGCTCGCCAACGTGGCCGCGAGCCTGGCTCTCGGCCTCGGGGCGATCTGGGTGGGGTTCGTGCTGGGACGGTGAGGGTGGAGTTGAGAGTCTCGG
>CAYSZN010000326.1:0-3193 GCA_964435425.1 uncultured Akkermansia sp.
ACCATGGCAACCGCGAGGACCGCGCCAACGCCCGGCTGAAATACACCGTCGAGCGGCTCGGGCTGGACCGCTTCCGCAGCGAGGTCGAGGCCCTCCTCGGCACCCAGTTGGAGGAGCCCCGGCCCTTCGCCTTCGAGTCCAACGGCGATCCCTACGGCTGGACCCAGGACCACCTCGGCAACTGGCACTACTGCCTCTACATCGAGAGCGGCCGCGTCTACGACCGTCCCGACTACCCCCTCATGACCGGCCTGCGCGAGATCGCCAAGGTCCACGAGGGCGAGTTCTGGATGACGACCAACCAGAACCTCATCGTCGCCAACATCTCGCCCGAGGCGAAGCCCCGCATCGAGGCGATGCTGAAGGAATACGGTATGTTCGACTCCATCGCCCGCAGCGCCCTGCGCCTGCATTCGATCAGTTGCGTGGCCCTGCCGAGCTGCGCCCTCGCCCTCGCCGAGGCCCAGCGCTTCCTGCCCAGCCTCGTCGGCGAGCTGGAGGAGGTGCTGGAGGAGGCCGGGCTGCGGCACGACGCCATCACCATCCGCATGACCGGCTGCCCGAACGGCTGCGCCCGTCCCTACATCGCCGAGATCGCCTTCGTCGGAAAGGGGCCGGACACCTACAACATCTACCTCGGCGCGGGATTCGCCGGCGACCGCCTCAACAAGCTCTACCGCACCGCCGTCAAGGGGGGCGAGATCAAGGAGATCCTCCGCCCCGTCATCCTCGACTACGCCAAGAACCGGCTGCTGGGAGAGCGCTTCGGCGACTTCACGATCCGCGCGGGCTATGTGACGGCGTGCGAGAATGGGCGGGATTTCCATAAAGATTTGGTAGCTGTTTAGCTTTTAGCTCTTTAGCCATTTAGCTATTCAGACAAGCCTTGCGCTTCTCCCATCCTCTCCGCTAAACAGCCAAACAGCTACCCGCTAAAAAGCTCTTTCCCCATGTCCCTTCCCAACTCCCCCCTCCGGCCCGATCAACAGCAGATCGCCCACCAGCTCGCGCAAGGCCTCAGCCGCGACCAGGCCCTCTGGCTCTCCGGCTTCTTCTCCGGCATCGCCCAGAGCGGTGCTCCCGCTGCCGCCGCCGCTCCCGCAGCGAAGCGCAAGCTGACCGTGCTCTACGGGTCCGAGTCCGGCAACGCCGAGAAGCTCGCCGCCGCCGCCGTGAAGGTCGCCGAGAAGGCCGGGTTCAAGGCCACGCTCTCGAACATGGGGGACGCCAAGCCCGCCGCCCTCGCCAGCGCCGAGCGCCTCCTCGTCATCGTCAGCACCTGGGGCGAGGGCGATCCGCCGGACAACGCGACCGCCTACTACGAGGCCTTCATGGCCGAGGCCATGCCGAAGCTCCCCGGACTGAAATACTCCGTCTGCGGACTCGGCGACACCAGCTACGAGCACTTCTGCAAGATGGGCAAGGACTTCGACGCCCGCCTCGCCGCGCTCGGCGGCGAGCGCGTCCACGACCGCGCCGACTGCGACGTCGACTACCAGTCCGCCTTCGACGCTTGGCTCAAGGGCGCGCTCTCCGCCTTCCCCGCCGATCCGTCCGCCGCCGCCGTCTCCGCGCCCGCCCTGATCCTTCCGTCGGTCGTGGACCGGGAGATCTACAGCAAGGAGAATCCCTATCCCTCCGAGCTGCTTGAAAAGATCGTCCTCAACGGCACCGGCTCCTCCAAGGAGACCCTCCACCTCGAACTGAACCTCGACGGCTCCGGCCTCGCCTACGAACCCGGCGACGCCCTCGGCGTCCTGCCCGCGAACCGCGCCTCCCTCGTCGACGAAGTCCTCGCCGCGACCGGCCTTTCCGGCTCCGCCAAGCTCGGCGACAAGACCCTCGCCGAGGCGCTGAGGCACGACTTCGACATCACCACCCTTCAGCCCGCCATCGTCGATAAATACAACGCCGTCGCGAAGAACGCCAACCTCCAGAAGCTGCTCGACGAGGAGGGACGCGCCACCCTCAAGGCCTGGGTCGCCGACCGCCAGCTTATCGACCTGCTCGAAGCCTACCCCTTCGCGAAGTGGACGCCCGAGAGCTTCACCAGCGCCCTGCGAAAACTCGCCCCGAGGCTCTACTCCATCGCCTCCAGCCTGAAGGCGCACGAGGATCAGGTGCACCTCACCGTCGCGGCGGTCCGCTACCACAGCCACGGCCGCGACCGCACCGGCGTCTGCTCCTGCTATCTCGCCGACGAGGTGCAGGTGGGCGACAAGGTGCGGGTCTACTTCCACCACAACAACAACTTCCGCCTTCCCGCCAGCGACGACACCGCGATGATCATGATCGGCCCCGGCACCGGCATCGCGCCCTTCCGCGCCTTCGTCGAGGAACGCGCCGCCCGCGGGGCGAAGGGCAAGAACTGGCTCTTCTTCGGCGACCAGCATTTCTCCTACGATTTCCTCTACCAGCTCGAATGGCTGGAGTATCTTGAGAGCGGCGTCCTCACCGACCTCAGCCTCGCCTTCTCCCGCGACCAGAAGGAGAAGATCTACGTGCAGCAGCGTCTGCTCGAACGCGGCGAGGAGGTCTACCGCTGGCTCGAGGCCGGCGCGCACCTCTACGTCTGCGGCGACGCCTCGCGCATGGCCAAGGACGTGCAGCAGGCGCTGATCCAGATCATCGCCGACCACGGAGGGAAGTCCCCCGAGGAGGCCAAGGCCTATCTCGAGACCATGCGAAAGGCGAAGCGATACCAGCGCGACGTGTATTGACGGCGATGCACCTGGACGAACTGATCGCGCATTGTCTGAGCAAGCGCGGGGCGACGGAGGAGACTCCGTTCGGTCCCGAGGTGCTGGTCTACAAGGTGGGCGGGAAGCTGTTCGCGCTGACGAACCCGGACGACGTTCCTCCCGAGGTGAACCTGAAGTGCGACCCGGACCGCGCCATCGAGCTGCGCGACCGCTACGAGGCGGTGCGGCCCGGATACCACATGAACAAGCGGCACTGGAACACGGTCGTCCTCGATGGGAACCTCCCCGACGCGCTCGTGATCGAACTGGTGGACCATTCCTACGATCTGGTTTTCAAGGGGCTGTCGCGGGCGGTTCGCGAAGTGCTGGGAGCGTGACGTCGCATGGGCATCTTGCCCATGCCTTCGGCGGGAAGGACGGGCGACCGGGGGCTGACGACCCTCGCTGGAAAACCCGGCGTTCTTCCCGCCGAGTGCATCGGCAGGATGCCG
>CAYSZN010000326.1:3203-5109 GCA_964435425.1 uncultured Akkermansia sp.
CGGCCGACAGGAATGTCGGCCCTCCTTGGATCCCGGTGCTGCGTCCTTGGAAACGACTTGGATGCCACCATTCCGGCGCAAAAAGGTATCGGGCATGGCGCACCTTTGGGGTTGAATCCCGTCGCGCTTGCCCGGAAGGCTTCCGGCATGGGAACAGGAACTTTTTCTTCATCGTCCATCCGCGGCCGGGCGATGGGCGCACTTTTGGCTTCGGCGCTGTTTGTCGCCGTCGGCCAAGCCGCCAAGGCCGACGAAGCGGCCCTCGAACCCGGCGACCGCATCGCCCTCGTCGGCAACGCGCTCGCCGAGCGGCTCCAGCACGACGGCTGGTTCGAGACCTTTCTGCAAGCCACCCATCCCGGGCACCAGCTCGTCGTCCGCAACCTCGGCTACTCCGGCGACCAAGTGCATTACCGCCCCCGCGCCCACCAAGGCTTCGGCGACAGCGACAGCCACCTCGCCAACGTGCAGGCCAGCGTCATCTTCGCTTTCTTCGGCTACAACGAATCCTTCGCCGACCAGCCCGAGGACTACCGCAAGCAGCTCGCCGGCTGGATCGACCACGTCCGCACCCTGAGCTACCTGCCCGAGGGCAAGAAGCCCCGAGTCGTCCTTTTCTCGCCCATCGCCCACGAGTATCTGGGCAACCCGCTCCTTCCCGACGGCAAGGAGAACAACGAGCGCCTCGCCGCCATCGCCCGCGTCACCGCCGAGGTCGCCAAGGACAAGCAGGTGCCCTTCGTCGATCTCTTCACCGCCTCGCAGGCGTGGTATGACGCCGCCGAAGCGCCCCTCACGATCAACGGCGTCCACTTGGAGGACGAGGGCAACCTCGCCTTGGCCCGGCACTTCGTCGGCGAGGTGCTGAAGAAAACCCCCGCCTTGGACGAGATTGCGCTCGAGCGCCTCCGCGAAGCGATTATGGAAAAGGACCGCCATTGGTTCAACCGCTATCGCGCCGCCAGCGGCAACGACGTCTGGGGGAGCCGCTCCGTGCAGGACGGCAACCACGCCACCCTCAACCGCGAGCTGCTCATGCTCGACGTCATGACCGCCAACCGCGATGTGCAGGTATGGGCGCGGGCCAAGGGGCAGGACCACAGCATCGACGACAGCAACGTGCCCGAGCCGGTGAAGGTCGGCACCCACATCGTCCGCGACGTCACCTTCCTCGATCCCAAAAAGGCCATCGAGCGCATGACTTTCCCCGACGATCTCCAGGTCAATCTCTTCGCCGCCGAGGTCGCCAGCCCCGTCGCCCTCCAGGTGGACACCCGCGGACGGATCTGGGTCGCCTCGTGGGAGGACTACCCCAAATGGCATCCCGGCAAACCCGTGAGCGACCGGCTCGTCATCCTCAGCGACGAGGACGGCGACGGCGAGGCCGACAAGGCCACCACCTTCGCCCACGTCTCCCAGCTCACCGGGTTCGAGTTCTGGAACGGAGGCGTCATCGCCGTGTCCGCTCCCGATGTCTTCTTCCTCAAGGACACCGACGGCGACGACGTGGCCGACGTGAAAATCCACCTCTTCGGCGGGCTCGGAGCCGACGACACCCACCACGCCGCCAACAACCTCGTCCTCGGCCCCGACGGCTACATCTACTACCAGCGCGGCATCTTCATCCTCGAAAACATCGAGACCCCGTGGCGGGCCAGCGACGAGTCCGGCACCACCGGCCTCTACCGCTTCAATCCCCGCACCTTCGACTTCTCCTTCGTCGTCGAGAACACGCCGAATCCCCACGGCATCAGCTTCGACCCCTGGGGCAATCTCCTCATCACCGACGGCACCTCGGGCAAGGCCTTCCACGTCTATCACGAGCGCCAGTCTGCCGAAGGACAGGACGTCTGGAAGATCCGTCCGCTCGTCCCCACCACCGTGCGCCCCGTGGCCGCCAGCCTGT
>CAYSZN010000327.1:0-5108 GCA_964435425.1 uncultured Akkermansia sp.
GATCGGCGTGCTGAAGAAGGCGGGCGTGGAAGGGTGGTTCACCGACTTCCCCGGTCTGCTGCGGTAGGATTGAGTTGGAGCATGGACATGTCCGTGCGCTCCATGCCTTACGCGCCCTTCCCGGTCGTTGCGAGGGCGCGTTTCTCGGCGTTCGCCTTCATGCGCACGTTGAGCATCTCGACGAAGACGGAGAAGGCCATCGCGAAGTAGACGAAGCCCTTCTGGAAGTGGAAGTGGAAGCCCTCGGCGACGAGGGTCGTGCCGATGAGGAGGAGGAAGGAGAGCGCGAGGACCTTCACCGTGGGGTGGCGGCTGATGAAGTCGTTGACCGGGCCGGCGAAGGCCATCATGAAGCCGACCGCGACCATCACCGCGAGGATCATGATGGAGACGTGGTCGACCATGCCGACGGCGGTGATGACGGAATCGAGGGAGAAGACGATGTCGAGGATGGCGATCTGGACAAGGATGGCTCCGAGAGCCGCCTTGCCCTTCGAGGCATCGTGGGCGGCCTCGGCGTGGCCCTCGACCTTGTGGTGCAGCTCTTTCGTGCTTTTCCAGAGGAGGAAGAGGCCGCCGAGGATGAGGATGAGGTCCTTGCCCGAGAAGGCGTGCTCGAAGAGGGAGAAGATCGGCTCCTTTAGCTGCATCACCCAGGTGATGCAGAGGAGCAGGAGGATGCGGGTCAGCATCGCGAAGGCGAGGCCGAGGAAACGGGCGCGCGGGCGCTGCTCCGCCGGGAGGCGGTCCACGAGGATGGAGATGAAGACGATGTTGTCGATGCCGAGGACGATCTCCATCACCGTCAGGGTGAGGAGAGCGATCCAGCCCTCCGTGCTGGCGATCCAGGAGAAATCGAAGGGACTGGCGGCGAGGAGCGGCTCGATGGCGGTCATGGGCAACAAGGCGAGGATACGACGGACCTGCGCGCTTGCAACGGGGGGAGGCGGAGGGAGGGCGAGATTTTTTTCTTCCGTCGGGATATGAAGTGGTCCAGAGTGGCCCGGTGAGCGAGGGATTTGGAGTGCGGCGGCATGACGCCGCTTTGGTCGGGGGCGACATGTCGCCCCTGGGGGAAAGCGTGGGCATGTCCGCGAACTCCAAGTTGTCGACTGGCTGGCGTCATGCGCCGCTCCACCAGCTCTCCGAACGGGGCATCTACATGGTCACGGCGGGTACCTTGGGGAAAGCCCATGTCTTCCGGGAAGCGGAGCGGCTCGATCTCCTGCAAGGTCTCCTTCTCGGCTATGCGGTGGAGTTCGGCTGGGACTTGCAGGCGTGGGCGATCTTCTCGAACCACTACCATTTCGTCGCGTCCTCCCCGGAGAATCCAGAGAGCTTGCGCAAATTCCTCGGCAAGCTCCACATGAAGACGGCACAGGCCGTGAACCGTCTGGACAGAACGGCGGGCCGCAAGGTGTGGCATCAGTTCTGGGATTCCCACATCACTTTCGAGCATTCCTGGTGGTCGCGTCTGCGCTACGTGCAGGAGAATCCCGTAAGGCATGGGCTGGTTTCCGTGGCCAGCCAATACCGCTGGTGCTCGGCGGGTTGGTTCGAGCGCACGGCGGATTCCGCCGTGCGGCGGAAGATGGAGAGCTATTCGTTCGACCGACTGGAGATAGATGACGACTTTTGAACCATTTGGAGTACGGCGGCACGACGCCGCCTTCCCTCCCGGGGCGACATGTCGCCCAGAACCAAAGCGCGGACATGTCCGCGCACTCCAAGGACATGGGGAGGTCATCCGCGCATGAAGGCATTCGAATGGAAATGGGGAGCGATCATCGGCGGGACGTGCTTTGGCTGGCTCGTCCTCTCGTGGGCGCTCGAATGGAACCGGCAGGGGATCGGGATGGTCCAGGTGACGGAAACCGTGCCGATGCTCCTCTCGATGGCCGGCTACGCGCTGGCCATGCGCTCCCTGCTGCGCCGGGCGCCGGAGACGAGCTTCCCCGAGGGATTGAAATCCGGAGCACTGATCGCAGTGGTGGTGGCCTTGGTCGCGGTCGTGGCGCGGGTCGTCTATTTCCGGTATCTCGATCCGGGCTGGACGGACTACATGGTCGAGGAGACGAAGCGCTACTACGCCGCGTCCGGATTGGACGAGGCCAGTCTCGAGGCGGTGGCCACAGGGGCGAGGTCGACGTTCGGCTCCACGGCCTACGCCGTCCAGGCAGGGGCCGGAGGGCTGCTGCAAGGAGTGGTCTTCAGTGCGCTGGCCCTGGCCGTGCTGCGATGGCTGAACAACCGATGAAACGAAGGCTTTCCCGAACCCACATGCTGGTGGTCGCGGGGCTGCTGCTGGTCCTGCCGGCGGTGGCCTGGTCGGTCCTGCTGGCGCTCGGCCATGTCGGCGTGCCGGGGCATCCGGCCGTGCCGCCGTTCAACTTCTCGGACCGCATCGTCACGATCCACGTCGTCCCGGACGAAACGGGCGGACTGCGCGCCACCTTCGACGGATGGCCGGAGGGTGCGCCCGGTCTCAGCGGCGACGAGTTCCTCGCCGAGATCCAGCGGCGGAAGCGCGATCTGCCCTGGATCTACGGGCTTCTCGACGTGACGTCCTTCGCCGGGGTGCTGTGGGTGCTCTTCGGCTTCACTGGCCAGGCGGTCTTCACCGCCCGCATGGTCGTGCAGTGGCAGGCCAGCGAAAAGGCGAAGAGCTCCGTCGTGCCTCCGCTGTTCTGGTGGCTGAGCATTCTCGGTGCCTCGATGCTGATGGTCTACTTCGTCTGGCGGAAGGAGATCGTGGGCTTCCTCGGACAGAGCACGGGGTGGTTCATCTATATCCGGAACCTGTGGTTCATCTACGGGCGCGATACGGAGGAGTAGGCCGTTAAAGTTTCAGGTTCCAGGTTTTGCTGGCGAGCTGCGTGGGTTTGTATAAATGGAAAAGGGACGGTTCGCCGAGCCGTCCCTTCCGGAGTGTTCCAAACGTTAAACTTTGAACCTGAAACGTTGAACCAGAGCGCGCTCAGTAGGGCAGTTCGCGGATGTAGAGGTTCTTGAAGCTCAGGTCGTCGCCATGGTGCTGCAGCTCGATCTGGTCGGCGCGGGCGAGGGGCTCCTTGCGGGTCTTGTCCCAGAAGTTCTCCAGCTCGGTGCGGTCCACGACGAGCTTGCCGTTCAGCCAGATGCTGACGCGGCTGCCGACCATGCGGATGAAGAAGCTGTTCCATTCGCCGATGGGCTTGTCGGCGAGGACGAGGGGCTGGTTGCGGGTGTGGCGGTTGTTCCAGAGACCGCCCGAGCCGAGGTTGCGGCCATGCCTGAGAACCTCGACAATCTCTTCCGGCGTGGAGGCCGGGGTGCCGTCCTTCTTCTTGATGTCCCATGGATCCCAGATCTGGACCTGCGGGGTGCCGCGCAGGTAGAGGCCGCTGTCGGCTCCGGCAGGGATTTTCCAGTCGCAGTAGAGCTCGAAGTCGCCGTAGTCCTTCGCCGTGCAGAGGCTCTTGCCCTTGCCGTCGTAGGCGAGCGCACCATCCTTGATGGTCCAGTGGGCGTTCATGAGCTCGTCGGCCTTGGCCTGGGCCTCCTTGAGGGCGTCGCCGGCCAGGGCGCGGCGCTCGACGGCGTTGTCGTGGGCGAGACCCTTCCAGCCCGAGAGATCCTTGCCGTTGAAGAGGGCGGTGAAGCCGGCGGGCGGGGTGTTGTCGGGATTGCCTTCCAGAAGCGGCTTGGAGGGGGAGAAGTCGGCGACCTTGAGGTTGCGGAACTCCATCGGGTCGCTGTGGCCCGCGAGCATGATGCGGCCGGTGCGGCTGCGGCGACCGTTGAAGCCCGGCTCGAGCGGGGCGTGGTCCTCGAGGAAGCCGTCGACGATGAGGGCACCGTTGAGGATGACCATGATGTGGTCGTCGATGGCGACGATGGTCTGCTGGTTCCATTCGCCGATGGGCTTGAGGTAGCCGGTCTTCGCGGGGATGTGGCCGTAGACGGAGCCGTGGACCTGCCAGGGCTTCAGCCAGGAGAGCTTGCGGGGCTTGCCCGCGACGATGGCTTCGGCACCGTAGGCCGGGCCGTTGTCGTCGAGGATCTGGATCTCGAGTCCGTCCTGCGCGGGGCGGCCGCCGGCGGGCACGCGGATGCCGATGCCGTTGTTGGCGCTCTCCTGCATCTTGAACTCGAAGGTGAGGGCGAAGTCGCCGTAGTCCTTGTCCGTCTCGAGGTTCTTGCCGCCGGGCTTGCAGACGAGGACGCCGTCCTTCACTTCGTAGCCGCCGGTGTCACCGGCCCAGCCGGCGAGGTCCTTGCCGTTGAAGAGATCCTTCCAATCGGCGGATTCGAGGATGGCGGCGGGACGCTTCGCGGCCTCGCGGTTGGGGTCGGGCTTCGCCGCGTCTTGCGAAAAGGCCGGGGCGATGGAGAGGGCGAGCGCACAGGCGCCCGCCAGGACGGGGGAATGATAGGGAAGGTTCCTCATGCGCGGGCACGAGACCACGGGGAAGCGGAGCGGGCAAGGGCGCGGTTGCGTCGGGGGGATGATACTCCTACTCGTTCTTATGCTCCTACTCATACTCCTACTCATACTCCCTCGGCTCTTCGCTTTTTGAGTAGGAGTATGAGGATGAGAACGAGTAGGAGGGGGAAATCACCCCTTGCCCTTCGTCCGGGTCCCTTTTTTCTCCTTCACCTCCTTCTCGATGAAGTCGATGATCATCCCGGCGATGTCCTTGCCGGTCGTCGTCTCGATCCCTTCGAGGCCGGGAGAGGAGTTCACCTCCATCACGACCGCCCCGTGGTTCGAGCGCAGGAGATCGACGCCGGCGACGTTCAGGCCGAGGATGGCGGCGGCGCGGACGGCGGTGGAGCGCTCCTCGGGCGTGATCTTCACGATCGAGGCGGTGCCGCCGCGGTGGAGGTTCGAGCGGAACTCACCCTCCTTGCCCTGGCGCTTCATCGCGGCGACGACCTTGCCGCCGACGACGAGGCAGCGGATGTCGGCTCCGCCCGCCTCCTTGATGTATTCCTGGGCGAGGATGTTCGCATTCAGCCCCCGGAAGGCCTCGATGACCGACTCGGCCGCCTTGCGGGTCTCCGCGAGGACGACGCCGACGCCCTGGGTGCCCTCGAGCAGCTTGATCACCAGCGGAGCCCCGCCG
>CAYSZN010000328.1:0-5101 GCA_964435425.1 uncultured Akkermansia sp.
CTCGTCGATCCCGTCCGTGCCGCGCAGGTGCTCGGCCTGCGCGAGGGGCGGAAATTCTCCGAGAACGTGCTCTACATCTACCGCAAGCAGCTCGAGGAGGCGGCGTTCATCGTCGTGAACAAGGCCGACCTCCTCGACGAGGCGCAGCGCGGGGAGCTGGTCGCGGCCTTGGAGCGCGAGTTTCCCGAGGCCCGGGTCTTCGTCGTCTCGGCCCGCGAGGGCACGGGTTGCGAGGATTGGTTCGAGGCGGTCCTCGCCGCCGAGATGGACGCGGCACCTTTTCTCGAGATCGACTACGACCGCTACGGCGAAGGCGAGGCCCTCCTCGGCTGGCTCAACGCGACGGTGGAGATCAAGGCCGATGGCGGCGGTGTCGATGAGTTCGACGGGAACGAACTCCTGACGTCCATCGCGGAGGCCTTGAAGGAGAAGCTGGAGTTCGCCGGAGCCGAGGTTGCGCATTTGAAGATGACGCTGACGCCGCTCGGCGACCCCTACGAGATCGCCGCGATCAACCTCGTCCGCGGCGACGCCGCGCCCGAGCTGTCGCATCGCCTCTACGAACCGCTCGAGGACGGCGAACTGCTCCTAAACATCCGCGCCGAGGTCGATCCTGACACGCTCGAGGAAGCCGCTGTCGCGGCGCTGGAGGCGGAGATCGCCATTGCCCGCGGTCTGCTCTTCCGCATCGCCCACTTGGAGCATTTCCGCCCCGGCCAGCCCGTGCCGACGCATCGGATCACGGCATCGTAGCGGAAGCGGCGACGCTTCCGGCGGTTGGTCGGAACGCGCGAGCGTTCCGCTACAATCCGAGACAGCGGGGCAGAGACGTGTATTTTACCCACCGTGTGGAAAACCGCCCTCAGCATCGTTGTCTCGGTCGTGCTGCTCGCGACCTTCTCCTTCGTCGTCTGGGTGGTGGCCTCGCATGACTACCGCTGGGAGGCCATCGCGCCGTATTGGGGGAATCTGCTTTCGGGCTGGGGCACGACCTTGCTGATCTCCGTCCTCGCGCTGGTGCTGAGCGTCCTCGTCGGTGCGCTGCTGACGGCAGGGCAGCTCTCCGGCCATCGCCTGCCCGCCTTTCTCTGCCGCGTCTATGTCGAGTTCATCCGTGGCACGCCGCTGCTCACGCAGATTCTCATCGGCTACTATCTCGTCGCCGACGCGGCGGGCTGGCACAGCCGTTTCGGCGTCGGGCTGGTCGTGCTCTCCTGCTTTTCGGGAGCCTATCTCTCCGAAATCTTCCGGGGCGGGATCGAGTCGGTCCCGGCGTCGCAATGGCTCTCGGCACGGGCTATCGGTCTCACGGGAGCGCAGACCTACCGTTTTGTCGTCGTCCCGCAGGCGGTGCGGCGCGTCCTGCCCGCGTCGGCGGGGCAGTTCGCGAATCTGGTGAAGGACTCCTCGCTGCTCTTCGTCATCAGCGTGCACGAGTTCACGATGCAGGCGCGCGAGGCGAACGCGAACACCTATGCCACCTTCGAGGCCTATCTGCCCCTCGTCTTCGGCTACCTGCTGCTCACCCTCCCGATCTCGCTGCTGAGCCGACGCCTGGAGCGACGCTACCGCTATGAGCATTGAGATCAAGGGCCTGACCAAGCACTACGGCTCGACCCGCGCCATCGACGGGATCGACCTCGCTTTTGCCGACGGGGTCAAGGTGCTCGCCTTCATCGGTCCCTCGGGCGGAGGAAAATCGACCTTGCTCCGGCTGCTCGGTGGTCTCGAGACTCCCGATGAAGGCTCCATCCGTATTGATGGAGCCCCTGTGCCTCGCGGCGAGGACGAGTTGCGGGCGTGGCGGCGGGGCAACGGTTTTCTCTTCCAGTCCTTCAACCTCTTTCCCCATCTGTCGGCCTTGGAGAACATCGTCCTGCCGCTTGTGCAGGTCCACGGTTGGACGCGCGCCGTCGCCCTGACCCGCGCCCGTGAGGTCGTGGAGCGTTTCGGCATGGCGGACCATCTCGCCAAGCGGCCTGCCGAGCTCTCTGGCGGGCAGCAGCAGCGCATCGCCCTGGCACGGGCGATGGCCCACGAACCAGCCCTGCTGCTCCTCGACGAACCGACCTCGGCCCTCGATCCGGAGATGAAGGCGGAGGTGCTCGATCTGGTTGCGGAGCTCTGCCGGGCGGGGCAGCGCATCGTCCTCTCGACCCACGAGATGGGATTCGCCCGCCGTTCCGCCGATGCGGTGGTGTTTCTCTCCGCCGGGCGGGTGGTGGAGTCGGGGACGGCTGCGGAGATCTTCGGAACGCCGAAGACGGAGACGGCGAAAGCCTTCTTGGGGAAGGTGATGCGGTGGTAGCGGCCTGTGGCCGCAGTAAAAGGTGAAAAGTAAAAGGTAAAAAGTGGGAAGCTGGGCGGGTGGGGCGAGGCGTCCGAGCCGTCTTCGGCTCCTACCCTGGCAAACCCTCAATATCGCTGCCGTCCAGCGTAGGTCTCGATCACGTCGATGAGGTGCTGGCCGGTGGCGCTGGGGCGGACGGCGGGATCGAAGAGGATGTCGTTCATCGTCCGGCCGTAGTAGATCTCGTTGTTCTTCTGCGCGGGCAGGATTCCTCCGCCCTTGAAGGCCGCGCCGGCGAAGAGACCGTCGGAGCTGGAGTAGACGAGGATGGGATCTTTGATCGTCGTGGTGTCGATCTTCGCGCCTTCGTCGAAGGGGCCGGCCGTGGCCGCGACGTCGACGCCGATATCGACTGTGCCGCCGAGAAGGGGCTTCAGCCCGGTTTCGTTCATGAGGAGAAGGACGATGGTCGATTCCTGCGCTCCGATCTGGAGGCCGTAGCTGCCCTCGGCCGAGGAGATGAAGGCGGGGGCACTCCAGAGCCCGCTCCTCTGGTCGCGGACGAGGGCGACACCGTTGCCCGCCTCGACCCCGATGCCGAGTCCCGCCTTGGCCTTGTGCAGGATGATGATGCCCCGGGCGCGGGCGATGAGATCGGCAGGAATGCGCTTTCCGGGTTCGGCCTGCAGTTCGGTGAACCGTTCGGCTGAGCGGCGGATGCGGAAATCGAGCTTTTCGGCCGATTTTTTCAGAGGATTGGCGAAGGCCGTCCCGGCAAGAGAGAGGAGGAGCGCGAAGACCGCAGCAGGGGAAAGGAGGCGGGTGGCTGTCATAGGGAGAAAGGGGAGAGGTGGATTGCCGCTCGGCAGACCGAACAAGACATCAAGGATGGGACGGCCAACCCTTCGCCAATCTTAGCAGTTAACTGAATCTAAGTAAATATAAAAAAGATTGATTTTATAATAAATGAGACTCATCATGGATTAAATTCACAATAATGACAATGAGAACGATTTTTCTGCTTGGTCTGGTTGTTTCGTGCGCGTTTCCTGCCTTTGCCGATTCGGCGGTGCGGGTGGCCCGGACGCAGGAGAACTCGCTCAACGATCTCGTCCGCGAGTTGCCGCTGACCACGGGATCGTGGAAGGAGCAGCTTCGCCGTCGTTCGGCGATTCAGGAGCGCCTCTACCTGCACGAGCTGAGGATGCGGGGCGAAGGTCTGCCCTTCGAGCTGGCGATGATGTTCTCCGCGAACTATTCGGCGATTCTCTCGGCCTTGGTCGAGGACCGCATCACCGAGGACTTCGGGCGCGAGATGCTGTCGGTCCACCGCCAGCTCCTCGAGCGCACGAGGCTGTGGACGGCGAAGCGGGTGCGCGACGAGGACTTCCCCAAGGAACTGGCCGACAACGTGGCCTACTTCCGCGCCGAACTGGAGCGGCAGGCCCTTCCTCTCGAGCAGGTATCCGAGAATCTCCGCACGCCGATCGTGAACGGCTTCGAGGCTTGGGTCGGGGAGCTGATCGCCTGGGGCGAGTCCAGCGGCGGGCTTGCTCCGGGGCGCATCGCCCGGCTCCGCTCGAAGCTCGCCGAGCTGGAGCGGTTCGAGCGCCTCTACAAGGCCGACGGCGTCCTTCAACCCTTCGAGCGGGAGAAGCTGCACGAGCGCCTCCTCGACCAGGCGCTTGAGGTCGTCGAGGTGGTTTCGCGGTGACCCGCTGATTTCAGCGCACCGAGCGGGTGTAGCTCCCGTCCATCTTGATCTTCAGCCCGAACTCCTTGCGGCCCGGGGTTTGGGCCTCGAGTTCCTTCGACCAGAGCACTTCCCAGTGGGCGGGCTCTCCGCCGAGGAGCTTGGTGCCCTTGTAGACGATCTCGGCGATGTAGACAGTTTCCTCGAGACCACGCGTGGCGAGGTCGCCTTGGGCGATGGCGGCGGCTTCGGCGGCCTTGAGCGACGGAGCGTTGGCCATGGCCGGGAGGCAGAAGGAGAGGAGCAGGAGGGCGGCGAGGAGTGGTTTCATGGCAGAGCGATGTTTGGTCCGTCAGAGTAAGGCCTCGGCGGAGGCGGCGTCAATGGAGGATTGGGGAGGATGGTAAAAGGTGGGAAGGTAAAGGGCTTCTCCTTCGCATCTGTTCTTTCCGCATGCGGGGATTCGAGGATTGAAGCGGTCCGGCGAATCGGATAGAATGGTGTCATGGATTCCGAAAAGCCCAAGATTGATCCGAAGCTGCTGGAGGATCCCGTGTTTCAAGAGCTGATCGCCGAGGGGCTTGCGATTCAGGATCGGTTTGCGGCGGAGCCGATCTATGCGCGGACTGGCAAAGGCTACCTCAAGAGCGCTGGGGTGCGGGAGATCGAGGAGGCCAAGAAGGCGTTGAAAGTTGCGGAGGATTGAGAGATGGATCGGACGCAGGCTTGGCTCGGCTCCTTCAGTTGGGCCATGGTAGAGGCGCAGAACGCGGTGCTATGCGCGGCGAAAAACGCCCTGCACAAACCGACTTCCGACGGCTACGACGAAACGAAGAGGCTTTGGGAGGAGTCTCATGCCTTGCCCATGCCGCTCGAAGACGCTGTGGACCTATGCCGCCGCTGCCATCGCATGGCTCCATTTTGCTTCTACAATGGCAACACCTTTGCCTCGATCATTGCGCTGGTGATCCGGAAGATGGAGATCCCCGCCGATCAAGCCGTCGTGGTGCGCAGCCTCGCGGGCCACATCGTCGCCGGTGTCGCCACCGACATCGAGGAGGACGCCTTTCGTGAATTCTGCGAAACACTCGCCTGAGATCGAATCTAAAAAGGTTTGG
>CAYSZN010000329.1:0-5088 GCA_964435425.1 uncultured Akkermansia sp.
GGGGCCGATCCCGCACTGCGCCAGCGCGATCCTGAAAACCGCCTCCTCGCCCGCGGCCCGCGCTTCCGCCTCGACGCCGAGGTCCTGCGCGACCAAGTGCTGTTCACGAGTGGCCTGCTGGTGGACCGGATCGGAGGCAAAGGGGTGAAGCCCTACCAGCCCGAGAACATCTGGGAGCCGGTCGGCTTCGGCGGCAGCAACACCCGCAACTACCAGCGCGACAGCGGCGAGGCGCTCTATCGGCGCAGCCTCTACACCTTCCTCAAGCGCACCGCGCCGCCGCCCTTCCTGAGCACCTTCGACGCGCCGAACCGCGAGCAGAGCTGCGCCGTGCGCGGGCGCAGCAACACGCCCCTGCAGGCCCTGCAACTGATGAACGACATCCAGCACGTCGAGGCGGCGCGGCACTTCGCCCAGCGCATCCTGAAGGAGGGCGGGGCCACGCTCGAGGAGCGCGTCCGCTGGGCGTGGCGGGCGGTGACGGCGCGTTTCCCCGAGCCGGAGGAGGCGGGGACGGTGCTCAATGCCCTGACGCAGCATCGCCACCGCTACGAGTCGGACAAGGAGGCGGCGGCGCAGTTGATCGGCTATGGCGAGAGCAAGGCCGACGCCGCGCTCGATCCGGTGGAACTGGCGGCCTACACGCTGGTGGCGAATCTGCTGTTCAATCTGGACGAGGTGGTGGTGAGGAATTGAAGCGATGAATCGGCGGACGACAGCGAACGAAGCGTGGCCGGAATGTAGCATGGGCTTCCAGCCCATGCACCGCTCACGGACGTTCGGAGGTGGAGGGAAGCCCGTTCGCTCATCGAGATCGGACAGGCGGGCGTCGTTTCGCAAACGGATCGGTCAAGGACTTCGGCGTCTCTTCACGACGCATGGGCTGGAAGCCCATGCCACTTCTCCTTTCCCATGAACCCCGCCATCGCCTACCACGAACTCCTCACGCGCCGCCGCTTCTTCGAGGGCGCTGGCTTGAAGCTGGGCGGGCTCGCCCTCGCCACGCTTGCGGGACGCCCCGCCTTCGGCTCCTCGGGCGGCGCGTCCTCGGACGCGGGATCGGTCCACCCGGCCCTACCCGGCTTTCCCCATTTCGCGCCGAAGGCGAAGCGCCTCATCTACCTGCACATGAACGGGGCGCCGTCGCAGCTCGATCTCTTCGACCACAAGCCCGGCCTCCAGAAGCTCTTCGACACCGACCTGCCCGACTCCATCCGCCAAGGCCAGCGCATCACCACGATGACGAGTGGCCAAGCCCGCCTGCCCGTGGCCCCGAGCAAGTTCGCCTTCACTCGATGCGGCCAGAGCGGCATGTGGATGAGCGAGCTCGTCCCCCACATGCAGGGCATCGCCGACGACATCGCCATGGTCAAAACGGTGCATACCGAGGCGATCAACCACGACCCCGCCTGCACCTTCGTCATGACCGGGTCCGAGATTCCGGGCAAGCCCAGCCTCGGTTCGTGGATCAGCTATGGCCTCGGCAGCGAGAGCGACGACCTGCCCGCCTTCGTCGTCTTCACCCCGACCTTCCCCAAGGAGAGCCAAGCCCAAGCCCTCTTCACGCGCATGTGGAGCAGCGGATTCCTTCCCACGAAATACGACGGCGTCGCCCTGCGCGGCGCGGGCGATCCGGTGCTCTTCGTGAAGAACCCTCCCGGCGTGAACCGCGACGACCGCCGCACCATGCTCGACGCCCTCGGGCGGTTGAACCAGCGCCATTTCGAGCGCCTCGCCGATCCGGAGACGCAGACCCGCATCGCCCAATACGAGATGGCCTTCCGCATGCAGGCGAGCGTGCCCGAGCTGACCGACCTGCAAGGCGAGAGCGAGGCCACCCTCGCGATGTACGGCCCTGATGTGAGGACGCCCGGCAGCTACGCCCACAGTGCGATCATGGCCCGGCGTCTCGTCGAGCGTGGGGTGCGCACCGTGCAGATTCTCCACCGCGGCTGGGACCAGCACAACAGTCTGCCCAAGCTCATCGAAGGCCAATGCCGCGACGTGGACCAGCCCACCGCCGCCCTCGTCACCGACCTGAAGCGGCGCGGGCTGCTCGAGGACACCCTCGTCGTCTTCGGCGGCGAGTTCGGCCGCACCGTCTATTCGCAGGGGGCCTTGACGAAGGAGAACTATGGCCGCGACCACCATCCGAAGAACTTCTGCATGTGGATGGCCGGGGGAGGGGTGAAATCCGGCCTCACCTACGGCGAGACGGATGATTTCAGCTACAACGTCGTCGAGAACCCCGTCCACCTGAACGACCTCAACGCCACGATCCTTCACTGCATGGGCATCGAGGCGAACCGCTTCAGCCATCCCTTCCAAGGGCTGGAGCAGCGCCTCGTCGGCGTGGAGGGGGCGAAGGTGGTGGAGGGGCTGCTGGCGTAGGACTTGCCGACGGAAGGACAATGGATGGTCTTGCCGCAAGGCAAGGGTAGGGCCGTGCAGCTAGCGCGGCCAATCGGGCGTCCAAACGACGTTCGCTCCCCGAGCGGGCCGCTCGGGGCTACCTTTGCACGCCGAAGCGGCGCGCGGTAGGGACGGCTCGCCGAGCCGTCCGTCGCAAGAGCTCACTGCACCTTCAAGCTTCCAAACGCCCTTACCTCGAATCCGCCTTCCCTGGTGCCTTCGGATCGTAGAAGATGCGGATGTCCGCCTCCTTCGTTCCGAGCAGCTCCTGGGCGCGGAGGAGGGCCTGGCGGGTGGAGAGGTTCGGGTTCTGCGGGTGGTGCATGAAGATGTTCTCCCGACCGATCACTTCGACCGATCCGACGTTCTTGAGGACCCGGTAGACCTCCTTCGTCGCTCCGCTGATGATGACGTGGCGCTCGTGCTCGCGGAGGAAATGCACCATCTCCTCGAGGGCGACGACGCTGGTGGCGTCGAGATGCCGGGCGTTCTTCATCCGCAGGATGATGACCTTCAGGTCGGGATCGAGCGAGGTCTTCTGGATCTGGGTGCGGAAGAGCTCCGCCGCTCCGAAGAAGAGATCTCCCTCGACGTGGACGATGGAGATGGCCGGAATGGGGCGCGCCCGCTTCTCCCCGGCCTCGCGCAGCTCGCCCTCCTCGGAGAACTCGTATTCGACGAGGTAGGGGCGGCTCGCCGCGCGCAGGTAGAGCATGATGGAGATGCCGACGCCGAGGAAGATGGCCACGTTCAGCGGCATGAGGAGGGCGGCGACGAAGGTGGTGACGAGCACGGCGGCGTCGGAGGGCGTGGCCGCGAGGGAGATGCGGATGTGGTGGCGGTTGATCACCGAGACGGCCACGCAGACGACGAGCGCGGCGAGGACGCATTTGGGGACGAAGCCCATGGCCCCGCCGAGCAGGAGGAGGCCGGCGAGGCAGAGCAGGCCGCTGAAGATGCTGGAAAGGCGGGAGACCGCGCCGCTGGCGAAGTTCAGGGCCGATCGGGTCAGCGAGCCCGAGGCGGGCATGCCTCCCGTGAGGGCGCAGGCGAGATTCGCCGCTCCGGCCCCGAGCATGTCCTGGTTCACGTCGGGACGGTCGCCGACCTGGCTGGCGAGGGTCTTCGACATCACCGAGTTCTCCAGCGCGGCGAGGAAGGCGATGGAGAAGGCGATGCCGATGAGCCGGCTCATGTCGGAGAAGAAGCCGCGCGGGCTGATTTCCGGCAGTCGCGGGACGAGGTCGGCGCTGCTGAAGGGCGCGAAGGTGGGCAGGTCCCAGCCTGCGGACGCACGGAGCAGGGCGTGGAGTCCCGACATGGCCACCAGCACGATGGCGAAGACGGGCAGCCTGCGGAAGCGTCGGCTGAGAACGAACCAGAGCGCGAAGGCCGCCGCGGCGAGGACGACGGCCTGCCAGTTCGCCGTGTCGATCTCGCCGAAGGTGCTTTGCAGGATGGTGAAGAAGGTCTTCGGCGCGTCCGAGACCTGGGCGGAGCGGGCGATGCCGAGGAGCGGGGCGAGCTGGTTTGCGATGATGAGCACGGCCGCGCCCGTGATGTAGCCGACGATGACGGAGCGGCTCACATACTGGACCAGTTCGGCGACGCGGAAGAACGAACCGAGGACGAGCAGCATCCCGGTGAAGAGCACCAGCAGGGGCAGGTGGAAGAGCCGGTCCGGCGCGGAAAAGGCGGCGAACTGGGCGAAGAGGAGGAAGGCGGTCGCGTTGGTGGGACCGAGGATGGTGTGGCGCGAGCCGGAGAAGAGCGGCGCGACGATCGAAGCGACCGCGCCGGAGACGATGCCGTACTGGATGGGCAGGTCGGCGATGGCCGCGTAGGCCATGCCCTGAGGAAAGGCAAGCAGCGCGACGTTCAGGGCCGCGCCGAAGTCGGCGCGCAGATCGCGGGCACGGTAGCCGCGCAGATCCCTCCGGATGGGCAGGGGATCGATCGCATTCTCCCTGACAAAGCCGCCGATTCCGGTGGCGAGCCGTCGTAGAAGCCAGCGGAGTTTCCTCATTCTCAGTTGCTCCGACTACTATTGAGCGCCAGCGCAGGATGACAAACCCAAATGAGTGGGAAAGACAGGCGGCCCCGGCGAGTTCCTGAAAAAATTTTGGATGGAGTGAACCTTTTCAGTCCATCCGCCCACATGATAGGATGAACGGAGACCGTCCGCACGAAGCGGGCGGCGCGTCGAACCCCCAGCCCCTTGCAAGCCATCCAAAAGCACCCCGATCTCGAGCGGCTTTTTCGGGACGCGGCGGACGATCTGGCGCGGTATTTCTCCCGCCGCCACGGGGACGGCGCGGAGGCTCCGCAGGATCTCGTGCAGGAGACCTTCCTCGAAATGGCGCGGGGCCTTGAACGCGGGGGCAAGCCCCGTTCCTTGCGCGGCTACCTCTTCGGCATCGCCCGCCACGTCAGCCAAGCGGCTTGGAGACGCCGGGACCGGGAGCGGGCCATCGTCTCCGAACAGCCGCCCGAGACCATCGCTGCCCCGGTGCCCGACGAACGGATCGCCGCCGCCCGCGAGACCATCGACGCCCTGCCCGCGCTCCAGCGCGAGATCCTCGACCTGCGCTTCACCCAGCAGCTTTCCTACGCCGAAATCGCCGAAGCCCTCGGCATCCCCGTCGGCACCGTCCGCTCGCGCCTCCACCATGCCAT
>CAYSZN010000330.1:0-5082 GCA_964435425.1 uncultured Akkermansia sp.
TCATCAGCCAGGGCGACAGCAAGGCCGAGTCCGGCCTGCCCCTCTTCTTCGACCTGCCGCTACTGGGGAGGGTCTTCGGCTCCACCAAGGACCGGCTGAGCCGGCAGGAGCTCCTCATCTTCATCCAGCCCAAGGTCATCCGCGACGAATTCGACCGCTTCTACGCCGACACCGACATGAAGGACCGCACCCGCGTCGCCCTGCCCGCCACGGAATTCGCGGAGAACACCGACAGCAACCTCGACGTCTTCGAAAGCCAGGACTTCAACTCGGCGGAGAAGCGGGTCTTCTTCTTCCGCGACCTCTTCAAGAAGAAGCCCTCCGTCCGCGCCGTGCCGATCGAGGCGGGCGAGTGAGAAAGCCCATCGGGGACGAAGTCCTGTAGCCGCGTCCATTGGGCGCGGTAGAACGTTGCAAGGACGATCGATCCGCGCCCAATGGACGCGGCTACAGGTCCGTAAATCGCCGATTGGCGTGGGTCTTCGCCGATGTTTCCAAACCGATCAGCGGAAGTCAGCGAAGATCAGCAGTCGCCGGAGGCCCCACCATTCGATCTTCGGATCTACTCAATAAACGTCTCCTCCTCCGCAAGCGCCGTGAGAACGTTGAAGCTCAAGCTCGTATACGAACGCCCCGTCGAGAAGCGCACCGAGATCGGATCGCTGAGGCCGGAGCTGCGGAAGGTCCAGTAGGTCCCCGGCTGGCGGGTCCATTTCTCCACGCCGGGCGGACGCAGCTCCATCGTCAGGCCGTCCGGCAGCAGGAAGGGCTCGTGGTAGATCCGGCCTTCGGCGTCTCCGTCGGGCGGCGGGGAAGACAGCCCCCCCTCCACGGGCGGCCGCTCGGTGAGGACGAAACCCTTCGGCGAAAAGACGATGTACTGGTCGCGGCGGAAGGTGTAGGCCCGCTTCTTCGCCTTCAGGGCCGCTCCCCGGAGGTCGGTCGAGGCCCGCGAGAGCGCCTCCTCGGCGGCCCCGTCGTCGAAGCGGAGCAGAAAGAAGCTCGTGAACAGGGCGATGATGGCGAGGACGATGAGGATCTCGAAGAGGGTGAAGCCTCCCGTCCGACAGGGTCGCCCCCTCTCACCAGTTGCCGATGTCGTCATCCGTTCCCTCCTTGCCGTCGGGTCCGATGGAGTAGATGTCGAAATCCTCGGGGTTGTGCCTGCCGGGACGGCGGTACTGGTAGAGATTGCCCCAGGGGTCGAAGAGCGCCTGCTCCGAGAGGAGGGACTTGTAGCTGCGGGGCTGGGGACCGTCGGCCGGCTTGGTGACGAGGGCCTTCAGTCCCTGCTCGGTGGTCGGGTAGATCCCGCCCTTCGTCTTGTAGCGGATCAGACTGGCCTTCAAGGTCTGGATGTCTGCCTTCACCTTGCCCTCCTCCGCGTCGCCGAGGACGTTGACCATCATGTAGGTGCCCATGCCCACGAGCAGGGCGATGATGCCGAGGACAAGCAGCATCTCCATGAGAGTGAAACCCTTGGCACGCCGCAGTTCGGGAGTTTTCATAGTTAGGACCGTACCAAGCTTCACCGATTCCGCAAGACGGAAATGGTTTCATAGATGACAGAGATCATCATGTAGGCCATCAGGCCGACAACGAGGGACATGACGAGGATGATGGCGGGCTGGATGACCGAGGCGATGCGCTCGATGGCGCGGCCGAACTCGCGGTCGAGCCGGTCGCCGGCCTTGGCCATGGAGGGGGCGAGCTGGCCGGTGTCCTCGCCGATGCGGACCATGTCGACGAGGCCCGACTCGAAGACGCCGGCCTTCTCCATGCAGCGGTTCAGCAGGGCCCCCTCGGAGACGCGCCCGCGCATCTGGACGATCTGCTCGCGGATGTGGCGGTTCGGCGTGGTCGTCTCGACCAGCTCGAGGGCGCGCACGATGGGCAGTCCGTTGACGAGCAGGTTCGAGAGGGTCTCGACGAACTGGACATTGAAGCGGGTCAGAAGGAGCTTGCCGAAGAGCGGCAGCTTCAGCTTCGCCTCGTCCCACCAGCGTTTCGTCGCCTCGCGCTGGAAGAGGAGGAAGAGCACGACGAGGGCGACGCCGAGGAGCACGAGCAGGGCGATCCAGTTCGCCTTCACGAAATCCCCCGCCCCCAGGAGGAGCTTCGCCACGGGGGGCAGTGCGCCGCCGGTCGACTCGACGAGGCGGCGCAGCTTCGGGATGAGGAAGAAGACGAACATCGCCGTCACGCCCACCCCGGAGACGACGAGGAAGGACGGATAGATCAAGGCCGTGGCGAGCTTGCCGCGCAGCTCGGCGAGGGTGTTCAGATACCGCACCTGGCGCTTCAGGATGTCGCCGAGGGCGCCGGAGACCTCGCCGGCGGAGACGAGGTTGCAGTAGAGCTCGTTGAAGCTCGGGGAGGAGAAGCGCAGGGCCGTGGCCAGCGGCACGCCGTCGCGCACCTTCTCGTAGCAGGAGCCCGCGACCCGCGCGATGGCCTGCGACTCGCTGCGCTTCGCGATGGAGTGGAGCGCGGCGTCGAGCTGCACCCCGGCGGAAAGGAGGTCGCTCAGCTCCTCGGTGAACTGGACGAGCTGCTTGGAGGAAAGGCGGTTCTCCGTCGGCGCGGCGGCGGGCTTGCGCGGAGCCTTGCCGGGGGACGCGGGGGCCTTCTCGGCCTTCTTCGCCTTCGTCTTCTCCTCGGTCATCGAGAGGACGCGGCTGCCCTGCTCGTTGAGGCGGCGCGTCGCCTCGCCCCGGCTTCCCGCCTCGAGACTGCCCTCGGAGACGGAGCCATCCTTTTGCAGGACTTTGTAGCGGAACGTGGCCATCTCTCAGCGGATCGGAGGAGCTCAGGCGTGTTCCGTCGAGGAGACCACCTCCTCGACGGTGGTGTGCCCCTCGATCACCTTGCGCCAGCCGTAGTCGCGCATGTTCGTGAAGCCGTCGAGCATCCCCTGGCGCATCAGGTCCTGCTTCGACGCGCCGCTCACGATCAACTCCTGCACCTTCTCGGTGACGCGGAACAGCTCGTAGACGGCGATCCGCCCGCGGTAGCCGGTGTGGCCGCAACTGTCGCAGCCGGCGGGGTTCGCGGTGTAGATGCGGTCCATCTCGCGCACGGGGAAGCCGACGGAGCGGAGGAACTCCTCGGAGTAGTCGCTGCCCCGCACGCGGCATTCCAGGCAGAGACGGCGCACGAGGCGCTGGGCGATGAAGCCGCGCACCGAGGCGGCGATGAGGAAGGGCTCGACCCCCATGTCGACGAGACGGGTGATGCCGCCCACGGAATCGTTCGTGTGCAGGGTGCTGAAGACGAGGTGGCCCGTCAGCGCCGCCTGCACCGCGATCTCGGCGGTCTCGAGGTCGCGGATCTCGCCCACCATGATGACGTTAGGGTCGCCGCGCAGGATGCTGCGCAGGCCCGAGGCGAAGGTCAGGTTGATCTCGGGCTTCACCGCGATCTGCACGGCTCCCTCGAGGCGGTTCTCCACCGGGTCCTCGATCGTCACGATCTTCACGTCCTCGGAGTTCAGGGAGGAGAGGAAGCTGAAGAGGCTCGTCGACTTGCCGCAACCCGTCGGTCCGGTCACGAGGACGATGCCGTTCGGGCGGTCGAGGATCGCGTCGATCTGCTTGCGCAGGTCGGGGAACATCTCGAGCCGGTCAATGTTGAACTTCTCCTGCCCGAGGAGACGGAGGCTGATGCTCTCGCCCTCGATCGCCGGGATCGTCGCGACGCGGGTGTCGATGGGCTGGCCGCCGACCTGGAGGGCGATGCGGCCGTCCTGCGGCTTGCGCTTCTCGGCGATGTCGAGGCCGGCCATCAGCTTCACCCGCGCGATCACCGAGCCTTGCAGGGCGACGATGTTGTCCGGCACGGGGACGCGGCGGAGCACGCCGTCGACGCGGTAGCGGACGCGCAGGTCGTTTCGCATCGGCTCGATGTGGATGTCGGTGGCGCGCTGCTTCAGCGCCTCGTTGAAGATCTGGTTCACGAACTTCACGACCGAGGCCTCCTCGTCCTCGTCGTCGATCACGTTGACCTGCTCCTTGAAGCTGAACTCGTCGCTGTCCCAGTCGCGGTTCGCGAGGAGGTCGTCGAAGATGTCGCCGCCGACCCCGTAGAATTTCTGGAGCCCGCCGAGGATCTTCCGCCTCGGGGCGAGGATCCACTTGATCGGGCAGCCCGTCGCCCGGCGCACGAGCTGGCGGTCGATCGTGGAGAAGGGGTCGTAGTGGGCGATCTCCAGCAGGGCCGGCCGGGCCGATCCCTCGCCGAGCTCGGCGCGGAGGATCAGCGCCCGGTGCTTGATCGCGACCTGGGGCGGGCAGGCCGCCTTGAGGACATCGGCGTTGGCCGTGTCGACGACCGGGTCCTCGTCCCACTCCAGATGGAGCCTCTCCGCGAGCCGGGCACCGAACTCCCTCTCGGAGAGCTCCACGTTGTCGAGAATCCAGTCGATCAGCGATCCCCCGTTGAGGAACTGCTCGTGCAGAGCCGCGACATCCACGGACAGACGCAGGTCCATCCCGGCCGCCTCGCCGATGAGATCCAGCACCCGTTCAAAACCGTTCTCGATGGTCGCGCTTTCCGCCATGTTTCCCCGATGTCCCGGGCCGGGAAGCATAGCGGAGAGGGGCGCTCGCTCAAATGCTTTGTTCGTGACAAAAGGGAATCGGGGAAACGCCCGGATTTCGCCCCCCGTCACGCCTTTGCGGCTTTGACGAAGGCCCCTGCCCTTCCCTACTCTCGTGGGAATGACCTTCGACTTCTCCACCACCGCCTCGCGCCGCGACCTGTTCCACCTCGCCGGAGGCCTCGCCCTCTCCGGTCTCGGCCTGCCCGGACGCGCCTCGGCTCAGTCGCCCGCCCCCGCCCCGGCGGTGCCAGCGCCCGATCCCTACCAGCGCTTCCCCCGCATGGTCCACGACTACTATGTGGCGCAGGTCCGCGCCGTGGAGGAGGCGGCCTCGGCGCGGAAGACGGCGCTTTCCACCAAGGCGGAAGCCGAGGTCTACGTCGCCGACGTGCGCGAGCGCATCGCCAAGGCCTTCGCGCCCATGCCTACGGAGAAGACGCCGCTGAACGCGAAGGTCACCGGCATCCTCGACCGCGACGGCT
>CAYSZN010000331.1:0-5082 GCA_964435425.1 uncultured Akkermansia sp.
TCGATCTGGGCGAAGGTGTAGCGGTCGAGGCCCTTCCACGGCGAGACCCAGCGGGCGAGGGCATTTCTGGCCGCGTCGGAGACGAAGGCGAGGAGCAGTCCCGCGAGGGCGAGCACGGCCAGAGTCCAGCGGAGGCGACGACCGTGGCGGCGGGTCGGGACGGCGTCGTGGAAATCGCAGTCCGCGGCCCGCTCGTCGACCTGGCGCATCGCCGCCTCGATCAGGGCCCGGCTCTGGTCGCCGGGATGGTGGTGGGCCAGCTCGACGATGCCCAGCAGTTCGTCGCCGAGGCGTGGGTGGCGGCGTTTCAGATAGCGCGCGGCATCCGCCAAGGTGCGCTGCCTCCAGACCCAGCGGTGCCACAGCAGCGGCAGCCCGAGCGCCGGCACAGCGAAGCCGGCGAGGAGAAGGCCGGCCCGCAGCCAGCCCGGCGTGTCGAAGAGGCGGTCGAGGGCGAAGACGAGCAGGTAGGAAAGCCCCAAGCCGAGGACCCCGGCGAGAGCGCCCTCGGCGATCTTCACCGACCAGAGCCGTTCCCGGAAGCGCTCCAGCGTCTCGCGGAGACGGGGTGGCAAGGGCAGATCCGCCGCTGCGGAGGAGCCCGCCTCCCTCGTTGTGTCGCTTCCGCCCATGTCCTTTGAACGAACTAAACACCCTCCCTCCCGTTCCGCCAACGCCATTTCGGCTTCCGTCTAGCGGTCGGCCTAGAGATGACTTCAAGGATCGGTCGCCTGCATCTGCATCGGCTTGGAAGTCATGTCCGGCGGTCGATTCCAAAATCGGTGGCCCCTGGGATTTCGCTCAACCGAGGCCAGCACGGAATCCAGCTCTGACCAAAAGGCAGCAAGAACCCGCTCGGAAATATCCGCGTAATGCATCGCCGCGGCACGGATATCTCCGGCAAGCTTAGGATGCCGGATGGTCCGCATCGGCTAGGACCGTCCGCAGGCCTTCCAAAAATCCTCCTCGGACAAGCCCTCGACCTGGCCTGACTTCAACTCCCGAAGGCGTTGCAAGGCCTCCTCGTCACTGACACGGTGGGGGCTGGGATCGAGATCTTCGAGGAGGGAGGAAACCAGTTCCGCGCGATCGAGCCGATCAAGCTTGGAGGCTTCTTTGAGCAGCTCTGCGACTTGTGACATGGAAGGAGCGTAGCAGAAACCGAGAAGGCATGCCAGAGCGAGTTGATCGTTTCGAGTGGAAGCGAGGAGTTGCCCGTTTGACCTTGGTCCACGTTGGCCTCTGGCTGGGTTCTGTGGCGCAGTCAGGACCTTGCAAGGTCGGTGGCCATCGTTCATCATGGCCATTACCCATGCCGCGATCTCGCCCAGCACCGAACCCAGGCCTCCAAAAGCCATGAATCCCCGCCGTCTCGTTCCCGCCCTCTCCCTCTCTCTCGCGGCTGCCGCCGCCTTCCTCGTCCTCGCCGTCGCGCAGGACCCACAACCTCAGCAGGCCGAGGCCGTGCCGAACGACGAATTCGTCTCCCTCTTCGACGGCGAGACCCTGGCGGGCTGGTCAGGCGATGCGGCGCTCTGGCGGGTCGAGGACGGGGCCATCACGGGCGAGACGACGGCGGAGGCCCCGCTCGGCCACAATTCCTTCCTCCAGTGGACCGACGGAGAGCTGGACGACTTCGAGCTCGTCCTCGACTACCGCATCTTCTCCGGCAACTCCGGCATCCAGGTCCGCAGCTTCGCCCTCGACAAGCCCCATGCCATCGGCGGCTACCAGGCCGACATCGACGCCGAGGGGAAATGGACGGGCACGAACTACGGCGAGCAATTCCGCGGCATCCTCGCGAAACGCGGGGAGAAGGCGGTCGTCGGAGAGGATGGCAAGCCCTCCGCCGTCGGCAGCCTCGGCGATCCCGAGGAGCTCGGCAAAGCGATCCGGGCGGGAGACTGGAACACCTACCGGATCGTCGCCCAAGGGAACAAGATCGTCTGCGAGATCAACGGCAAGCCCATGTCCGAGATCGTCGACGAGGACAGCGACGTCCGCCGCCGCGCGGGACTGCTCGCCTTCCAGCTCCACACCGGTCCGCCGATGAAGGTGCAGTTCCGCAACATTCGGCTGAAGCGCCTGCCTCTCGGCGACGTCAGGAAAGTCGTCTACCTCGCTGGCTCCCCCAGCCATCCCCCGCGCATGCACGAGCACAATGCGGGCGCGCTGCTCGCGCAGCGCCTCCTCAACACCCACCACGGCGACAAGGTCCTCGTCGCGAGCTACCTGAACGGCTGGCCGAACGACCGGAGCGCCTTCCAGAACGCGGACGCCCTCGTCATCCAGTCCGACGGAGGACCGCGGCACCCCGCCTACTGGCACCTGCGCCAGATCGACTATCTGCGCGAGCGCGGTGTCGGCGTCGGCATGATCCACTACGCCGTCGAGATGACTCCCGGCGAACCCAACGATACTCTCATCGCCGCCACCGGCGGGGCCTTCGAGGTCCATTTTTCGGTGAATCCTCATTGGGACGGCGAATTCGCGACCTTCCCGGCGCATCCCGTGGCCCGCGGCGTGAAGCCCTTCACGATCCGCGACGAATGGTATTTCAACATGCGCTTCGCCAAGGAGATGGCGGGTGTGACGCCGATCCTCTCGGCCGTGGCGCCGGAGGAGACGATGTCGCGTCCCGACGGCCCCCATTCGGGCAATGCCGAGGTCCGCAAGAGCGTCGCGGAGAAGCAATCCCAGCACGTCTGCTGGGTCGTCGAGCGTCCCGAGGGCGGCCGCGGCTTTGGTTTCACCGGGCTGCATTTCCACGACAACTGGGGGCAGGACGACTTCCGCAAGACGGTGCTCAACGCCATCTGCTGGATCGCCAAGGCCGAGATTCCGGAAGGCGGCATCGAGACCCCGACCCCGACTCAGGAGGAGCTCGACGCCAACCCCGACCCCAAGCCCACGCCGAAGAAATAGGCCGGTGAGGCCGTCGAAGGCGGAGCAGACTCCCAACGGGATCGCGGGATGGCTCTTCCGCGTTCCTTCTGGCATTCTTCTCCCGAGATGAAGCGCCTTTCCCTTGTCCTCGCCCTCCTCTGTGCCTCCCCGCTGGCGGCGGCTCCGCTTGCCTTTGTGAACGGCCGCATCGTCACGGTGGACGAGTCCTTCTCCATCGTCGAGGCCATGCTCGTCGAGGGCGACCGCATCGTCAGGACCGGCACAACGGCCGAAATCCAAGAGGGTCTGCCCGCCCACGCCACCCTCTTCGATCTGGAGGGAGCCACCGTCCTGCCCGGCCTGATCGATTCGCATGTCCACAGCACGGGGGCCTCGACCTTCGAGTTCGACCACGTCATTCCCGAGATGGAGACGGTCGCCGACGTGCTGACCTACATCCGTAGCCGGGCGGCGAAGATGCCCGAGGGGACCTGGATCGGCCTTTCCCAGGTCTTCATCACCCGCCTGCGCGAGCAGCGCTTTCCCACCCGCGCCGAGCTCGACGAGGCCGCGCCGGGGCATCCCGTCTTCTTCCGCACGGGACCCGACGCGGCGGTGAACTCCCTCGCGCTTTCGCTCTCCGGCATCGGACGCGACACCGAGGCGCCCGAAGGCGGTCGGGTCGAGAAGGACCCCGCCACCGGCGAGCCGACCGGGATTCTCCGTGGCTCCGCGACCGGACTGGTCAAGCGTGGCGCCACCGGCACGAAAAATCCGGACGAGAAGGAGAAGACCGATGCCCTCGCCGAACTGCTGGCCGACTACAACCGCGTCGGTCTCACCAGCATCTCCGACCGCAACGCCAACGAGGGAGGCATCGCCCTCTACTCCGCCCTGCGCGATTCCGGCCGCCTCACCTGCCGCGTCTACCTCTACCACGGCGTCAACGCCGCCGGACCCATCGAGAAGGTGAAGGAGGCCATCGACCAGGTCGCCGCCCATCCTCTGCGCGAATACAGCCCCCAGCTCTGGCTGCGCGGGGTCAAGATCTTCCTCGACGGCGGCATGCTGACCGGCAGCGCCTACATGAAGCGCCCCTGGGGCGTCAGCGCGGCCTACGGCATCGACGATCCCGAGTATCGCGGCATGGTCTACGTCGAGCCCGACAAGCTCTACGAGATGGCGCGGCACGCCCTCTCCAAGGATCTCCAGTTCACCGCCCACTCCGTCGGCGACGGGGCCGTCGAGCGGCTCGTCGACACCTACGAGCGCATCGCGAACAACGACTTCCCCGTAAACGACAAGCGCCCCTGCGTGACCCACTGCAACTTCATGAGCGCCACGGCGATCGAGAAGATGGCCGCCCACGGCATCGTCGCCGACCTCCAGCCCGCCTGGCTCTATCTCGACGGGCGCACGCTCCTCAAGCAGTTCGGCGAGGAGAGGCTTGAGTATTTCCAGCCCTACCGGACCCTGGAGGAGAAGGGCGTGAAGGCCGGCGGCGGATCGGACCACATGCAGAAGATCGGCAGTCTCCGCTCCGTCAATCCCTACAATCCCTTCCTCGGCATGTGGACGACGCTGACCCGGCAGGCCCGCTGGATGGGCGGCGCGATCCATCCCGGGCAGATCCTCGACCGGGCCGCGGCGATCCGCCTCTACACGATCCACAACGCCTGGCTCACCTTCGAGGAGAAGGAGAAGGGTTCGATGGAGCCAGGCAAGCTGGCCGACTTCATCGTGCTCGACCGAGACATCCTGAGCTGCCCCGTCGACGAGGTGAAGGAGATCCAGGTGAAGGAGACGTGGCTGGGTGGAAAGCGGGTCTTTGGTGGAGTGGATCGTTGATAGGTTGGGATCGACCAAGGAGCGGGACTTGCCAAGTCCCGTCTGGCATCGAAGGGGCTTGGCAAGCCCCTTTCCTTGATCCTTTGCCCCGCCCGCCACGCCAGGGGAAATTCGAAATCCGAATGCAGCTGGGCCGTGGGGCGATGGATTCCTTCATTGCAGCCCGGTCCCGCGAGCCGCTTTGAGCTTCGGATTTCCCACCCGTCACGGCGCGACGAGCCATTCGAGATTGAAGCGGGCGAGGCGGAGGGCTGACCCCGCGAAGCTGAGCTTCTCCCCGGTGCCGTAGAAGCAGAGGATGGTCCCCGATTTCGTCACGGCGATGTCGGAGTAGGCGCTCGGGCCGTC
>CAYSZN010000332.1:0-2077 GCA_964435425.1 uncultured Akkermansia sp.
CTGGTTCGGATGGGATCTGACCGTGGAGAAGGAGACGGTGCTCCGCTTTCCGGTCTACCTCACTCTCGTGAACGCCTTGTTCGCCGTGGGCGTGGCGCTTTCGATGAAGGAAGCGCCGCTTGAGACCGAATGCGGGGGCGAGTCCTCGCTCTGGTCCGGCATTCTCGGCGCGGGACGCTGGATTCTGGGCACGCCGGTGGTCTGCGGCCTCGTTCTCGCGGCACTGGTCCACGACAGCGTGCTGCGCCTCTTCACGGTGACGGCCTCGGAATACTACCGCCTCATCGGCATCCCCGTGGCGTGGTTCGGGGTGATCGGGGCTGCGTTCTCGGCGCTCGGGCTGTTCACGCCGAAATGGGCCGCGTGGCTGGTGACGCACGGCACGCTGCGGAGCAACTACCGGGTGGTGTCCCTCGTGGTCCTGTGCGGTCTCGTCGGCGTCGCCTTCGCGATTCCGAAATGGGGCGTCGTCCTCGCCGCGTTCTTCAGCCTCGGGTTCGGCCTGCTCAACTTCCTCACCTCGCACTATCTCAACGCTCTCGTCGATTCCCGGCATCGGGCGACGGTCCTGAGCTTCCGCGGTCTCGCCCTGAACCTCGGCTTCGGCGGTCTCAGCCTCGTCTACGGGGCGATCCTGCGCGGGCTGAAGGAGGGCTCCGCCGGCATCGACGGCGCCTATCGGGTCAGCCTCTGGTGGCTGCCCGCGATCTTTGCCGTGCTGTGGACCGGCTGGTGGCTGCACCAGCGGCTGCGGGTGCATGGGCGGGAGGAATGAGCCCATCCACCGCCCGGTTCTTGAAGGATCGGAATTCTGTATTTCGGTAATAATTTACTGTTTTTCGGTAAATTAAAATTGCAAAACAGGAGATTTCCTGCAAGCATCCACTCACGATGGACGAATCCCTTCAACCGCATCAATCCAGAATCCAGAAGGTGGGCAGACTGCTCTGGGGGTTCTCCTGGTTTTGGATGATCTTCAATGGCTTGGCGCTCGTGGTCGCGATGGCTGTCATCCTTGGGCTCGGTCTTGCCGGGGGATCGGGAGGAAAGGAAGAGATCATCGCGATGTTCGCGGGCCTTGCGGAAGGGAAAATCAAGGGCATGGCCCCCGAAGCGATCCGATCGCTGGTGGCCTGGGACTACGGCTCCTACCTCGATCACTACTGGATCAGCGTCTGGTCCTTCGCCATTGCCTTCGCCGTTTTCATCGCGACGATGACGCTCATCCTCCGGATTGCGGCCGCCTGGAAGCGCGGCGACGTCTTCGGCGACAAGCCGATCCAGTGCTTCCGTCTGCTTGGCTGGATCTACCTGATACAGGGAATCGTGGGGCAGGTCTGGGGAATGGTCGGCCAGTTCGTCGGAGCGTCGCACACCTCGGAGGTCCTCTACTTCAGCTTTATCCGGGACGTCTCCTTGTATACCTTCTCGATGTCCGGGACGGGAATCGAATGGGGTTTCCTCGCCCTCGCGCTCAGTTGGATTCTGGAGCAGGCACGCTTGCTTCGGGAGGAGCAGCAATGGACTGTCTGACCCTTTGCCATGCCGATCGTCGTCAATCTCGATGTCATGCTCGCCAAGCGGAAGGTGAAGCTCAACGACCTCGCCGAGGCGGTGGGCATCACCCCGCAGAACCTTTCCGTGTTGAAGACCGGCAAGGCGAAGGCGATCCGGTTTTCGACATTGGAAGCCATCTGCCAGTTTCTCGACTGCCAGCCGGGCGATATCCTCGAGCATCGGAACGATTGATGAGCGTGGGCGGGGGAAGGCTCCGCAACGGCTCGCCCCACCCTCCGGTCATCTTCCAGCGCTGCCCGTCGGAACGGTTCGATGCGGCATTGGACATGCGTATTTTCGCCGCGACCCAAGCCGTCTTTTGACTGGAATCCCCCGGGCCTTCCATCGACACTGCCTCCGATGATCTCCGACACCCTCTCCCGCCGCTCCGCGCTCTCCCGTTTCGGACTGGTCCTCGGGGCCTCTCTCGCCGGAGTCTCCGCCGCCGAGCGTCCCCGTCGCATCCTTCTCCGCTCCTCCTGGCAGACGGTCAATATCGGGGACATCGCCCATACTCCCG
>CAYSZN010000332.1:2087-5073 GCA_964435425.1 uncultured Akkermansia sp.
ATGGGCGAACCCCACGCGCCGGGACGGATTCGGAGCACGGTCAAGCTCTGGCTAGACGGCGCGGATCCAATTCTCCAGCTTCGACAAATGGGGGCTGCCGCTCCGTCGGCAGGCGGCAAGGTAGTGGAGCAGATTCTGCCGATGCTTCCTGGCATTGCGATGCAGGCCGGAGTGGCTTTCGGGGAGATGGTGGTCTGCAGGGCGGATGCCGACTGCCGGGCCGATCAGATAAAGCCAAGGCTCGAGATCCGGACGGATTTCAACGAGCCGTTTGCGCTGCGCAGGATGGCGGTACAGGACGAGCCCAAGATGGCCCGCGCTTTCCACCATCTCGAATTCGCGCAGATATCTTGGCGGCGGCTGTCCCGGATCCTCGTCGATCAATCCCAGATCGGCAGACCTGGGCGAGGCCGATAGCGCCTTCGAGACGCGCCCTTTGCCAGCATGATGGGCCATCTGGCCCCGGGGCACTCCCAGAGCCAGCATGAGCGCCTCGTCGTTGTCGCACTCCAGATGGATCATTCCGTCTCCGGGAGCAGACGGTCGAAGTTGAAGAAGGCGTCCATGCTCCACTCCTTGATCTGGTCGATCTGATCCTGATCGAGCGGATAGGCCCTCGTTTCGAAGTCTTCCATCCGGCAGAGAACGACATTCAAGTCGTTGGCCGGAGTCTTGGAGAGGAGGGAGTCCAGCATGTAGGGGCTGTGCGTCGTGAGAAAGAACTGGTTCCGCTTGTCGTCGAGGGCGATTCGCTCCGCCAGAGTTTTGGTATAGGGCGGGAAGGCGTGGGCTTCCGGCTCGTCGAACACGAGAATCTGTCCGGCATTCGTCTCCAGAGCCAGGCTGTAGAAGATCATTCTTCGGAGGGTCTCCGAGCAGCTGTGATAGGGCAGCGAAATCAGGAGCTCGTCGCTGAGCTTGGAGATCTTGAGCTTGTTTTCGGAGACGTCCAGATTCAGGCGGAAGCCCGTGTTGTCGAAGAAGCCGGAGGCGGCAAGGCGCGCGGGCTTGCTCGAGTAGAGAAGGCGGAAGAGATTCTCGCCGAACGGAGCGGACAGGGACTTCTCTCCTTCGCCGGGGAACTCGGTCAGCGGTTTGAAGAGGTAGTAGCGGATCGGATCTCCAAAGCGGGCATCGTCGAGGCCAATGGTTCCGGGCAGCACCTCGAGCTGCTTGTTCAGCCGGTAGGCCTGATGGCCTTCCCCGCCAGGTTGTTCGAGGACGGCGACGATCTCCTCCGGCCCGACTCCGATTCGTAACGGGGAACTGTTCAAGGTCACCCGCAGTTCGTTGTTGATGTCCTGATTCAGATGGAGGTCTGCGATGGAGGAAATCCTGAGAACTTCGCCAAACTTCAAAAGCGAGCCCGCCGACCGCAGCGCCAGAGACTCCAGAATATTCGTCTTTCCCGTGTTGGGCTCGCCAATGAGGACATTCACCCGTCGGCAATCGAGATCAAGCTCACGTATGGACTTGAAGTTTCGGATGGAGAGCTTCTGGATCATGCGGGGACGCACACGATGCGCTTTTCCCAGGCGGGACGCAAGCAGTCTCCTGGCAATCGCCGATGAGGCTTCTCGCCGAGGGCGGTCATGTTTTGACTGGTATCGTTCCCTTTTCCGACGAAATTTTCCGGGATGATCTCCGACACCCTCTCCCGCCGCGTCGCGCTCTCCCGTTTCGGACTGGTCCTCGGGGCCTCTCTCGCCGGAGCCTCCGCCGCCGAGCGTCCCCGGCGCATCCTTCTCCGCTCCTCCTGGCAGACGGTCAATATCGGGGACATCGCCCACACTCCCGGCGTGCTCCATCTTCTCGAACAGCACCTGCCCGAGACCGAGGTCTCGCTCTGGCCGAGCAGTGTCGGCAACGGCGTCGAGGAGCTGCTGAGAGCCCGCTTTCCGAAGCTGAAGCTCGTCAAGGGGGCCGAGGAGCTGAAGAGGGCCTTCGAGGAGAGCGACTTCCTTCTCCACGGCTCCGGCCCCTCCCTCGTCGCGGAGAAGGACGTGCGCCGCTGGGCCGAGGAGACGGGGAAACCCTACGGGGTCTACGGCATCACCCTGCCGAAGCGCGGGGCCGCCGCCACCGCCGACGTCCCCGACGAGACCTTCGCGAAGACGGTCGAGCTCCTCAGCGGCGCCCGCTTCGTCTATTTCCGCGACTCGAAGTCGCTCGAGCTGGCCAAGGCCTCCGGCTGCACCTCCCCGACGATGGAGTTCGGACCCGACGGAGCCTTTGCCTGCGATCTGAAGGAGGACGGCAAGGCGCTCGCGTTCCTCGGGGCGAACGGGCTGGAGGTGGGCAAGTACCTCTGCTGCATCCCGAGGCTCCGCTACACGCCCTACTGGCTCATCAAGGATCTGCCGAAGGACGAGGCCCGGGAGGCGCGCAACAACGAGCTGAAATTCCAGGACCACGATCCGCACCTCGAGGCCATCGGGCGGGTCGTCGCCGAGACCGACCTGAAGGTGCTCCTCTGTCCCGAGGACCAGACCCAGATGCAGGTGGGCAAGGAGCTGCTCTACGACCGTCTCCCCGAGAGCGCGAGGAGGCGCGTCGTGTGGCGGCCCGACTACTGGCTCACCGGCGAGGCGCTGAGCGTCTACGTCCGCAGCGCTGGCCTCTTCGGCAACGAGATGCACTCGCCCATCATGTGCATCGGTCAGGGTGTCCCGGCGATTGTCTGCCGCTGGGCCGAACAGACGACGAAGGGCTACATGTGGGAGGACATCGGCCTCGGCGAATGGCTCTTCGACTTCGACAAGGAGGAGGACAGGAAGCGTCTGCCCGAGGCCGTCCTCGCCATGGTGAAGGATCCGGCCAAGGCAAGGGAGACGGCAGCAAAGGGCCGCGCCTTCGTCGAGCAGCGCCAGCGCGAGACGATGGCGACGGTGAAGCGGTCGCTGGCCTGAGGAGGGATCTGGCCGCAAAAGGCACAAAGGCTCGCGATGTTTTTGTGTCCTTTGCGCTTCCCTGCGGCCATTCTTTC
>CAYSZN010000333.1:0-5067 GCA_964435425.1 uncultured Akkermansia sp.
ACTCCAAAACCTGGCGGACTCTCGCACTTCCCATCTATTCGGATTTCGAGCTTCGGATTTCGGGTTTTCCCGGCGGATCGGGGGTCAGCCATGCGAAGGGAGCCCAGGACAGGTTGCGAAGCAGCCAGAAAGCCACCAGCACGGTGACGACGGCAATCGTATAGCCCTGCCTCCACTGGAACCGCAGGGGCCGGAGCCGGCCCGGATAGATCCATGCCATCCAGCTCCGCCACGCCAGAAACGCGAGGAAGGGCAGGGACACGACGAAGAGGACGTTCTGCCGCAGCGCCCCGGCAAGATCCCCATGCAGGAGCGCATGGGCGGCGCGGGTGTTGCCGCATCCCGGACAGTGCCAGCCAGTGGCGAGATGGAAGGCACAACGCGGCAGCCAGAGCGGTGGCTCGGCCAGATCGCTGCGCCTCAGGGCAACGGCGAGGAGGAGAAGCACGGAGAGGGCCGCGAGAGTCGCGGCCCAGCGCTCCCCGGCCCGGCTCATGCCCCGCTTGACTTGGACACCTCGCCCACGACCATCAGGATGTTGAACCCGATGTAGGCGAGATTGACGACCAGGCCGATCACAAGGGCGAGAATGCACCACATCTTCGCCTTCTTCGACGCATCGAGGGCTGCGGCGTAGTCGCCGCTCGCGTAGGCGGGCTTCACCTTGGTGCTGAAGACGATTGCGGGAATGCCGAGCGGAATGCAGCAGAGGACGGTCACGACGATGGCCTGCCACAGATAGGTCGGAGGCTCCGCCCCACCGCCGAAGGACGGGGAAGGAGCAACGGCGGCCAAAGCGGGAGACGAGGCGAGGGACGGAGGCGCCTCGGGCGATGCCACCGGGGCGGCGGGCGCGATCCCGGCGAATTCGGAGCGCTGGCCGATCGGCTCCCATCCCGCCATCGTCTCGTTCCAGACGAGGTCGGTGGCCTTGACCGATCCGCTGCGGAACAGTTCGGCGAGTTGCTCCTGGGAGACGGGACCGGCCTGCTGGCCGTTGTTCGAATAATACCAGTCCATGGTCGTATCGGGTTAGCGGGTTGGATTCGGAGGAGGACCCGGTACCGGCCGTCCCGAGACCCGGGCGAGGATGGCGTCCTGCTCGCGGTGCATCGCGGTCCGATCCGGTTCCCGGAGATCGGTGTGTCCATTGAGATGGAGCAAACCGTGGACGATGTAAAGCAAAGTCTCCTCTTCGGTGGAATTTCCATGCACGGGCCCCTCGCGGCGGGCGGTGTCCACGCTGACGAGAATCTCCCCGTGCTGGAAGGTGATGACGTCGGTGGGCTCGGGATCGTCCATGAACTCGCCGTGGACCTGCGCGATGGTCTCGTCGGAGACGAGGCTGACCTCGACCTCGTCCAGCTCCCCGAGAGGGGCGTCGTGGTATCCCCTCGCGGCGAGACAATGCGGCAGGGCGCTGGCGGCGGCCCGTCCGATCCAGGCGAGGTCGAGATCTCCGCAGTCGGTGTGGGGATGAATCTCCACCAGTGGGCGGGCGGGCACGCTCATGTCCCGGACGTGGCGGTGCCCGGAGCGGCCGAGCCGGACGCGGCGGGCTTGCGGGGCTTCGCCTTCGACTTGTCGCCCCCGTCGTCCAGCTTGGGATACTCGATGCGGGTGTGCATCATGCTCCGCAGGGTGGTGGTGAAGCTCTTCTTGATCGTGGCGAGATCGGAGAGGGTGAGGGCCGCGGCGTCGAGCTGGCCGTCGTTGAGCCGCTCCTTGAAGATCTCGTCGATGAGCTCGTCGATCTTCTTCGGCGTCGGCTTCTGGAGGCTGCGCGAGGCGCTCTCGACGGCGTCGGCCAGGCTGATGATGGCGCTTTCCCGCGTGCGCGGCTTCGGTCCGGCGTAGCGGAAGCTCTCCTCCTTCACGTCGGGGATGTCGTCCTCGTGGGCGTTGCCGGCCTCGACCTGCCTCTGGATCTCCTCGCGCTGCTTCATCGCCCGGTGGTAGAAGAAGCGGATCAGGGAGGTGCCGTGGTGCTCCTGGATGACGTTGACGATCTCGGCGTTCATCCCGTGCTTGATGGCCATGTCGACGCCGTCCTTCACGTGGGCCATCACGACGAGGGCGCTCATGTTCGGGGTGAGGTCGTCGTGGGGATTGTGCCCGTCGCCGATGTTCTCGATGAAGTAGGCGGGCTTCTTCATCTTGCCGATGTCGTGGAAGTAGGAGCAGACGCGGCACATCACCGCGCTCGCCCCGATCGCCTCGGCGGCGGTCTCGGCGAGCGTGGCGACGACGAGGCTGTGGTGGTAGGTACCGGGAGCCTCGATCGTCATCTGCTTGAGCAGCGGATGGTTCAGGTCGCCGAGCTCGATCCACGAAACGTCGGTGGTGATGCGGAAGGTCGCCTCGATGAGGGGAAGCAGGCCGCTGACGAGCACGGCGGTGAGGGTGGAGACGAGGATGGCGGAGAGGACCTGCTTCGCCACCATCTCCCATTGCCCCACCGGGGCGGAGAGGTCGGGCCACTGGATCTGTCCGAGGGTGGTGGCGAGGAGGACGCAGGCGATGCCGGAGTAGGCCCCCGCCATGACGAGGCGGCTGCGGCGGCGGACCTTGTTCGTCAGGTAGATCGCGACGAAGCCGCAGATCATCGAGAAGATCACGAAGTAGAAGGCCTCTCCCGTGTCCACCGTCATCGCCCCGAAGAGGCTGGAGTAGACCACCGCGAAGGTCCCGTGGCGGCGCCCGACGAGGAGGGAGACAACGATGGGGGCGAAGATGTAGGGCTCGACGAGGAAGCGGAAGCCGCCCTCCGGCGCGAAGGTGGTGGCCACGTATTCGCTCAGCTTCACGAGCATGAGCTGGAGGAGGATGACGAGGAGGATGAGGGAGACCCGCGAATTCTGGCGGATCGTATGGGCGAGGCTGACCTGCCAGTGGACCAGGAGCGTGGCCGAGATCACGGTGACGACGACGAAGGTCTGGAGGTGGTTGCCCGCGAAGATCGAGCCGTCGCTGGAGGCGAGCACGATCCAGAGCGAGACGAGCAGGGCGAAGATGGCGAAGAGAACCCCGCCGATCTGCCAGCCGGAGCGCATCATCTCCGACCAGGCGGTGTCGCTGAGCTTGCGGCGCTTCTGGCCGCAGGAGAACCCACGGCTCTGAAGTCGCTTCTGGGAAAGAAAATGGAACATCGGCGGTCTGTCTGCGCCTCGTCTCCCCAAGCGGGAGGGGGAAGTCGTTTCGTGGCGCTATTTTCCCCTCTTTCTTCCGGGAGACAAGAAGAATCGCACGGGAAACTGTTCAAACAATCATCATGCAGTCGCCGTAGCTGAAGAAGCGGTAGCGCTCGCGCACGGCCTCGCGATAGGCTTCGAGGACGAGATCCCGCCCCGCAAAGGCGCTCACGAGCATGAGCAGGGTCGATTTCGGCAGGTGGAAATTCGTGAGGAGGGCGTCGATGGCGCGAAAACGGTAGGGCGGATGGATGAAGATGTCGGTGGAGCCCGATCCCGCCTGCAGCTCTCCGCCGCCGTCCCTCGCGCAGGTCTCGAGGACGCGCACGACCGTCGTCCCCACCGCGATGGTGCGGCGGCTCGCGCGGATTCTGGCAACGGTCTCGGCACCGAGCTCGTAGCGCTCGGAGTGCATGTGGTGATCCGCCAGAGTCTCGCTGGAAACGGGGCGGAAGGTGCCGATGCCGACGTGCAGGGTGACGAAGGCGTGCGGCAGGGCGCTCAGCATCTCCGGCGAGAAGTGCAGCCCGGCCGTCGGCGCGGCGATGGCTCCCGCCTCCCGGGCGAAGACGGTCTGGTAGCGCTCGCGGTCCTCCTCCGCATCGGGCCGCCGGATGTAGGGCGGCAGGGCGAGGTGGCCGTGGGCCGTCTCGTCGGGCGCGCGGTCGAACTCGAGGATGCGCTCCCCGCCCTCCTCGCAGATCGCCACGACCGTCCCCGTGCAGCCGCCGATGGCGATGGTGTGGCCGGGCTTGAAGCGTTTTCCCGGACGCACGAGGCACTTCCAGCGCCGTTCGTCGAGCGCCTCGACCCGGAGGATCTCGCTGCGTCCGTCGTCGGAGAAGAATCGGGCCGCCACGACACGCGTGTCGTTGAGGACGAGGAGGTCGTCCGGCCCGACGTAGCCGGGGAAGTCGGAGAAGCGCCGGTGCGAGACCGTGCCCGCCGCCCGGTCCACGACCATCATGCGCGACTCGCCCCGTCTCTCGGGCGGACGCTGGGCGATCAGCTCCTCGGGGAGCTCGTAGTCGAAATCGGAAGTCCGCATCGCGGCGGCAAGGCTGCGGCATAAACGCGCTTTCCTCAAGCGCGGGTTGCGGGGGAAAAGGACGGAGCGCTGTCAAGAATTGTTGCGCCCCCCGCTGAGATCCACGGGAACGCGCAATATTTGATATTGGTTCCCCACCCCTGTTTCCCACACCTCCTGATCCCATCTCCCGCAGGCGAGTGTCCGCGTTTCGCCGCTTTACCAGCAACATTCTCTGCTGTAGCCTGCCGTTCGTGCAGACCATTTACATCGAGACCACGATTCCCAGCTACTTGGCAGCGAAGCCGAGCAGTATCGCCTCGATTGCGGCGGACCAGCAGACCACCCATCATTGGTGGCGGAACGAGCGGGTTCGCTTCCGTCTCTTTACCTCGGTCTTCACGATCGACGAATCCAGCCGGGGTGACGCATCGGCGGCAAAGCGGCGGCTGAGTTTCCTCTCCGATATTCCCGATCTGGACATCCCGGACGCCCTGCCCGCCTTGGAAGCGGACATCATCAAGCTCTTCCGCCTTCCCCCGAAGGCCTTCACCGATGCCTCCCATCTTGGTCTGGCGGTCCTGCACCGCATGGATTATCTTCTCACATGGAACTGCACCCATCTTGCGAATGCGGTTCTCCAAAAGGATCTGATGGAATATTGCCAATACCACGGACTCCACGTTCCCATCGTCTGCACACCGAATGCCTTGATCTCCACGCCATGAACAACCCCATCATCGAAGAAGTCAGGGAAGCACGAGCCGCCCTCGCCGCCGAGCACGGACACGATCTCCAACGCATCCACGAATGGGCCAAGGCGGCGCATGAGGCTCGGAAGAAATCGGG
>CAYSZN010000334.1:0-5052 GCA_964435425.1 uncultured Akkermansia sp.
CCCTCACGGAAACAATTCCATCAACGCATCCGCGAAGAGCTTCATGCCGCGGGCGTCGGGGTGGTTGATCGAGTTCAGCATCAGGGTGCTGTGCGGAAGACCCTGCCTCCAGAGGCGTCCGTAGCGCAGGGAGGCGTCGGCGAGGGCGACCCCGTGCTTGGAGGAGAATTCGCGCAGGCCCTTCACGTAGGGACGCGGATCCTCGTCGATGTCGCGCTCGCGGTCGAGTCCCATCCAGTCGGGGCGCGTGTAGTGCGGTGTCAGGAGGATCCACTCCGCGCCGATGCGCTGGAAGTCGGCGAGCAGCTTCCCGTAGCGCTCCTCGACCTGCTCCGGCTTCAGCCCAGCGTCGTTGACGAACTCGGACACGATCAGGTCGGGCTTCGCCGCGAGGACCTTCTCCTCGTAGTTGTGCTCGCTGCCGGGCGGTTCGGCGAGGTAGCTGCCGGTGTTGCGTCCGCCCCAGGCCTCGGTGATCAGCTCGATCTTCGCCTTTGGGAAGCGCTCCTGCAGGCGGGCGACGAACTGCTCCTGCCAGCGGGACTTCGGATAGTCCGGCACGTAGTCGCCCACGGTCACGCTGTCACCCCAGGCGAGGATGCGGATCGCCTCGCCCGAGCGCAGTTTCGCGAGCGCCTTGGGCACGAGCCGTTCGGCGACGGTCGGGCTGGGCTTGGGCACTTCGGGATAGGTTTCCTCCAGAATGGGGAAGAGGTGGTCGGCGGTGAGCCGTTCGACCGCGCCGGGCAGCCAGATGTTGCCCAGGCGCGTCTCGCCCGCATGCAGGTCCGGGGGAAGGGGAGCGGCGGCCCGCGGCTCGCCGAGGCGGTATACGATTTTGCCTTCGGCAGTGAGGACGATACTGTCGAGCCGCAGCCAGCCGTGCTGGTAGCTCGCGTAGACGGGCTGGTTTTCCCGGATCGCACCATCGGGCAGCCGTCCGAGCGTGCCCCAGGTGGGCTCGATCTCGTAGTCCTGTCCGCGCACGAAGACCGCGGAGGATTCCTCGGGACCGGCACGGAGCACGAAGCTGTCGGGATCGAGGAGGAAGGGCGTCGTGGTCTCCTGCGCCTTGAGCGGTGTCAACTGGACGCCGCGCTTCCAGCCGCCGCCGGTGGTTTGATAGGGTGGAAGGGTGTCGTATTTCTGTGCAGACACGGTCAGCCAAGCCGCCGGCTCGACCTTCACCACGGCCTTCACGGGATGGTCGATTTCGATCTCCCAATCTCCGGTGAGCTTCCATTCCACCGGAGGGGCGGCGAAGGCGCTGGGGATCGCGGCAAGGAGGACGGTGGCGAGGATGGGGAAGATCGGGGAGCGCATGGTTCGTCGGGGCAAGCTTGGCGTGGATGGCGCGGGCGGCAAGGGAGACATGTCATTTGGACGCGCCGGGAGCCGGGTAGCCTTTGGACTCGTCGTCCAGAACGAGAACCCAGTCGATCATCTCTCCCTTGTCGGGCGACTGGAACTCCTGTTCTCCGGTGTTGGGGAATTCGCTGATCGCGGTGGCCTCGCCGTTGCGGGGATTGTACCACCAGGCCTTGACCTTCGGCCCTTGGATCGTGTCCATGCGCACCTTAAAGGCGCGTCCGACCGGGGCGTAGACCATCGCATAGCTTCCGTCGGTGTCGCGTGTCGCCACGAAGCGATACCGGCCCGCGCCGGGGACGCTGGTCGGCACCGCGTCTTCGACGATGACCGAGTCGTCCGGGATGCGCGTGAGGAAGGGGCGCGACTCGAGGAGCCGGCGGCCATGCTGCATCTGTTCGGCACCGGGCTGCCCGATCGCCTCGGACCAGGGCATCAGGGGAGCGTTGACCGGTTTGCGGTCCGGCTGCCACATCTGCCAGACCGAATGATGGCCGTAGGTGTGGCCGAACGCGCCGGTGAAAAGGTTCCAGTAAAGGGCGCGCCGGACGTCGGAGGAGATGGAGTGTCCGGCCTCCTTGGCCCGGAACTCGACCGGATGGTCTTCGTAGACCGGCTCGCCGTCGAGGATGGGCTTGATCGGCGTGCGGTCGTAGTCGATCCGCGTGTTGTGGTAGCCCTTGTCGAACTCCACGTTGTGCCCGTTCTGGCGCATGTTGAAATCGAGCCAGTCTTCCTCGTGGAAGTATTGGGCCGAGCCCCGTCCTCCCCGCGGATGGTAGGTGACGAGGTGGGCGCCGCCGTCGCCTTTGCGGATTCCCCGGGCCATGGCGCGCATCATCTCCTTCTGCGTGTCGTCATCGATTTCGCGGTCGCCGCCGGTGACCCAGATTAGAGCCTTGTCCTGGTAGCGCCGCCCCAGCCATTCGCCGTAGGTCTCGGCGTTTTCGACGGTGAAGAGCGGTTTTCCGTTCCGGATGTCGTCGCGCCAGTAGCGTCCCCAGGTCGGGAGGAAGCCGATGTAGAGGCCGAGCGAGTTGGCCTTGTCCACGATGTAGTCCACGTGGTCCCAGTAGTCGTTGTCCGGGCCGTCCACGACCGCAGGGCGTGCGGGATCCAGGTCGGTCAGCGGCAGATGGCCATAGGGATTCGGGTCGGAGTGCCCATTGAGCTCCGCCAGCGCCACGGCCTGGATCACCGTGAAGCCCTGCCTGGCCCGAGTCTCGAGGTAGCGGTCGGCCTCCTCGCGGTCGAGCCGGTGAAACAGCTCCCAGGCGGTGTCGCCCAACCAAAAAAACGGCGTCCCATCCTCGTGGACCAGAAAGCGCCGATTCTCCGAAACCTTGAGGCGCGGCAGGTCGGCGAACGCGTGGCTCGCTGCGTCGGCGATCAGGAGCAGGGCAAGGAGAGGGATGGTGAAATGACGAAGGGTCGGTGGCGGCGTATCTCGTTTCATCGGGTTCTCCATGGATTCGTGTCGGATCGATTGCCTGGGCCGGCTGGCCTCCAGTGCAGCGGTTATCCCGATCATCAGGTGGATTTAGAAAAAACACAAGATACATGCGTAGAAGTAATCTCTTGGCAGCCAGAGCGTTTCGTCTCTAGAATCGCCAGCGATGATGTGTTCCTCCGACCGCGTGCTCCGCTTCCTCCTCCTCCCAACTCTGACCGCTGCCTCTCTGGCGGCCCCCACGACCAAGGCCCAATCCCCCGCCGCGGGAGGCCTCCCGCCCGCGGAGGCGCTGAAGTCCTTCGAGCTGGCCGAGGGCTTCCAGATCGAGCTGCTCGCCGCCGAGCCGCTCCTCGCCGACCCCGTGGCGATGGAGATCGATGAGCAGGGTCGGCTCTACGTGGTCGAAATGCCGGGCTATCCGCTGGACCTGGAATTCTCCGGCAAGGTCCGCCTGCTGACCGACAGCGACGGCGACGGAACGATGGACCAGAGCACGGTGTTCGCCGAGGGCCTGCGCTTTCCCAACGGCATCCTGCGTTGGAAACAGGGCGTCCTCGTCACCGACGCGCCCGACCTGATCTACCTCGAGGACACCGACGGCGATGGACGCGCCGACAAGCGCGAGGTGGTTTTGACAGGATTCGCCCTCTCCAATCCCCAGCACATCGTCAACACCCCCATGCTGGGCCTCGACAACTGGATCTATCTGGCCAACGAACCCGCCACCGTGCCCCGCATCTACGCCGACACCTTCGGCGACACCGGCTCCGAGATCCGCTTTCCGGGCCGGGACGCCCCCGTGCTGCCCAGGAACGCCAACGGTCGCCGCGTCCGGCTCCAGCTCGACACCCATCGGCTGGAGGCCCTCTCCAGCGCCAGCCAGTTCGGGCAGACCAGCGATCCCTGGGGACGCCACTTCCTCGTCAGCAACGCCCGCCACATCTACCACGAAGTCATCCAGGCCCGCTACCTCGACCGCAATCCCGCCCTGCTCATCCCCAGCGCCGTCGCCTCCATCGCCGAGCACGGAGACGCCGCGGAGGTCTATCCCATCACCGAAAAGCCCGAGCACCAGATGCTGACCAGCGCGGGCGTCTTCACCTCCGCCTGCGGCAATATCTTCTATCAGGGCGGTCTTTTTCCCGAGCCCTTCCATCGCGTCCATTTCGTCGCCGAGCCGGTCGGCAACCTCGTCCACGCCGAGATCGTCGAGGAGAAAGGCACCACCTTCACCGCCCGTCGTCTCTATGAGGGCAAGGAATTCCTCGCCTCGCGCGACGCCTGGTTCCGCCCCGTGAACCACTACATCGGTCCCGACGGAGCGCTCTACGTCGTCGACTACTACCGGCGCATCATCGAGCATCCCGAATGGATGGCACAGGAAGTCGCCGAATCCCCCGCCATGCGCGACGGCATCGGACAGGGTCGACTCTACCGCATCACCCCCTCGGGCACACCCGCCGCCGACTGGACCAAGGGGCTCGACCTTGGAAAAGCCAGCGACCATGAGCTGGTCGTCGCCCTCGGCCATCCCAATCTCTGGCATCGTCGGAACGCGCAGCGACTCCTTCTCGACCGGCAGGCTTCGCGGACAGCGGAGGAAGCGGCTGCCCTCGCGACCGATCTCACCAAGATGACCGACGCCGCCTCGCCGCCGCTCGCGCGCCTTCATGCCGCGTGGACGTTGCACGATCTGGATGCCCTGACGCCCAAACCCTTTACGAGACTCTTCCTCAGCGGTCCTCGTGTCAAAGGCCACCTGAAGTCTGAGATCGTCATCTTCCTCCTTCAGGACAAAACCGCCGGAGTCCGGGAGAACGCTATCCTCCTTGCCGAGAGTCTGCTTCCTGAGCTCGACGAACTGCCCGACAAATTATTTGACGCCCTGCTGGCGCTGGAAGACGACCCGGACGCCCGCGTCGTCTTCCAGCTCCTCTGCACCCTCGGCGACAGCGACCGGCCCGACGTCGTCGCCGCGCGGGACCGGCTGCTCTTCTCCGAACGCGGAGCCGATCCCTGGATGCAGGCCGCCGCCCTTTCCGCCCGCCAACTCGACTACGCCGGGTTGATCCGGTCCTGCATCGCCTCCGCCACCACCGCGCCCGACCGCTACCATCCGCTGCTGGAGCGGCTCGCCGCCATGTGGAGCGCGACCGCCACCGTCGCCGAGACCGACACTCTCCTGCAATGGGCCACGGAGGCGGGAGAATGGACTCCGGGTCCTTGGCAGG
>CAYSZN010000335.1:0-5049 GCA_964435425.1 uncultured Akkermansia sp.
CGCAGCTCGCGCGCCGCCGTCTCGAGCGAGCACCGATGCTCCGCCGCGAAGTCCGCCACCCCGACGCGGCGGACCTCGCAGGGTGTGCCGAGACGACCCGCCTCCGCCATGACAAAGTCGCCATCCGCCGCCGACTCCTCGCCGCGGAGGCCGTGGTCGACATGGACCACCACGAGATCCCCGTATCCCGCGGAGCGCAGGGCGTGCCAGAGCACCATCGAATCCCGCCCGCCCGAAACCGCGACGAGAGCCGGGCGCGAAGCGTCCCCCCGCCCGGCAAGCGCCGCAGACACCACCTCCGCCGTCGTTGGCCAGCTACCCTTGATCCTTTCCATTCAACAGGGTCGAACGCACGAGTCAACCCTCTTCGGCAGGTCGTCGAGCGGAGATTGTGCGGTTGTCTTTGGAAGGAACTGCCAGATTGAAATGGACAGGAAACCGGAAAAATGACCAGATTAGACCAGAATGGGATGCCAGTTTCGGGGGGGACAGGGTCACTGCTGCGAGTTCCCATTTCAGCCCTTTCGCCCGCCCGGAGCCCCTGACCGAGGGGAATCGTCGAGAAATGTGCTGCCTGACGCAAATGGCACGGGATGAAGGCATGTTTTCGACGAAACCAGGGACGATGGCCTGTTTTGGCGCGTAGCGCGGTAGGGACACACCGCCGGGGCGTCCGTCGCAGAAGCATGGGCCAACCGACGCGGACGCCCCCCCCGGCGGTGCGTCCCTACCGGACTCCATCGGACGATCATGGCGTCCGCTTCATCCCGTGCCCGCCGGAATGCGGCATTAGCCGTCATTCAGTGGAGTAGGAAGCAAGATTCGACCGCAGAAGGGACATGTTTCGTCACTGGCGGATCGAGTCCATAACTTGCACTCATTGCATTTTTTCCAAACCAATGAGGGTTTTCTTGATTCTCTTTGTGCCCTTCGGGATCAAATCGGCAAAAAACGAATCGTTGCGCTTCCTCGTAAAGATCGATTAAATCTGAAGGTATTTTATACGGATACGAAAAGGGCTCCCATTTTGTTCCATCGACCAAAATCTCGTCCCGTGAAAGCTCTCGCTCCAACTGGGCTACGCTGATTTCCTCCCAATCGCTTAGTCCAAACAAAGTGTTTTGCTTTGCCGTCCAATCATCCCAATCGGCAAGAGCCTCCAACTGCTTTCTTATTCCGATGGGAATTTTCATCTAGTCATCGAGGTTGAGGTGACCGGTCCACTCCGGTCCTTGGAAGCTTGCTTCTTGGAAACCGTCGATTTACGAGGGATGTGCCAAAGCGCCCCCCTCCGCCGTCGTTGGCCAGCTGCCCTTGATCCTTTCCATTCAACAAAATCGAACGTCAAGGATCAGGCACCGGGCTTTGCCCGGTTGCCTGCATCCGCTTCTCCCTTGGTGTTTCTGTAGGTTACGTATAGATCAACTAGCTGGTCGAGAGTGGTTGGCAATTCAGGTTCGAGGCTCTGAATGTCAGCGATTAGCCTAGAGAAATCAAAATCAACCTTCTTCCCTATTTTGGCATCAGCTTGCGTGAGAAGTGAAATCAACTTCAAATACGAGCGGCGAACCGTCCCAACCTTCAACATCAGATCATCCGGCTCGAATTCGTCGGCAGTAGGCCACACCGTAGCGTAATCAATGGTCAATTCTCTCTTCTTCTCTGAGAATCGGATAGACGGGTGTTCTCGTAATTTGGAAAGAGTCTCCTCGAATCTCTCAAAGACTGGCGTGAGATTCTTATTCGGCCCGAACAGCGAGCGACAGAAGCCAGTTACGCAAATCGTTTCGATAGAGTTCCCATAGTCTTGGGGCAAACGTGACATAAGCCACTTTGCGAGAGCGATGGACGATCCGTCTGGGCCGAAGCGCTTGTAGTCCTTCCAATGTAGTTCGATATACACGCGATTATTTTTGGGGAGAACGTTGTTTATCCACAAAAAAACTGTGAACGAATCGAATTTAAAGTGTTCGTTTGGTCAAGGCAAGTCCGAAAATTTCATAGCACATCCCGTTTTCTCAAAAACCCTTCCCCGAATCAAGTCCCAACTTGAAACGCATCTTGGAACAGCCGCCGTTCCATCCCGCCAGAAACAAGCGCGGAGGACAAACGGAATGGACCGTCGCGCTGACAAAATCGATCACACCCCCTTCTCCCACATCGTCACCCCCCGAAATTCAGCAGGCCCTCGAGCAAATCCCGGTAGGCGAGCGCGGCGCGGACGATGAGGAAGGCGACGAAGAGGAGGACGCCCCAGTAGAAGAGCTTCGGTGTCCATTCGCCGAGGCGCTCCATCGATTCGGCGGCACTTTCGGAATACAGCCGGCCCCATTCGGCGAGCTCGAGGTCGAGCTGGCCCGACTCCTCGGCCGCCGCCATGCCGCGGGCGAAGTCTCCGGGGAAAGCCTCGGGAGCGGCGAAGAGGGCGGCGGAAAGGGGCTGGCCTGCCGCGACGGTCGCCGCGCCACGGCTCCCGGCCACGCGGATCCGTCCGCTGCCCGAGGCGCGCGCGGCCCCGTCGAGCGCGTCGCTCATCGTCCGGCCCGCGAGGAGGAAGATCTCGAAGACCTGGGCGAAGCGCTCCATCGCGGCGGCCTTGCGGGCCTTCCCCAGGAAGGGCACGTATCCGAGGACGGCGTCGACGATCGCCGAGGTGCGCCCGAGCCGGTGGAGCAGCCAGGCCGCGACAAGGCCAAGCAGGAGAATGCCCCAGAGCGCGAGCATCGCCCATCCGCTGGAGGCGAGCGCGGCGCGATAGGCTCCGGCAGGCGCGGCCCCGTCGAAGTTGAAGCTGCGGAAGGCCGCGGCCGCCAGCGTCGTGACGGGGATGGCGAGGTGGACGAGCACCAGCGGGTAGGCCAGGCCCTTGGCGATGCGGCGACGGGTGCGGTCGAGACGGCGGAAGTATTCGGCGAGATGGGCGAAGCCTTTCTCCAGCTTGCCGCCCGACTCCGCCGCGGCCACGACTTCGAGCTCCAGCGGGGAGACGGAGCCGCCCGCCGCACCGAGCGCCGAGCCGATGCTACGGCCCTGTTGCAATCCCTCGCGGAAGCCGCGGTAGAGCCCTTTCTCGGCGGCAGGGAGACGGGGCTGGCCGAGGAGCGACTCGCAGGCCTTCTCCATGCCCATGCCGGAGCGGGCGTATTTCTCGAGGTTCGAATAGATCTGGGCTTTCGCTTTCGCGGAGAGACGCGGCATGGCGGTAGTTTGGCACGGAGAAAGGCGCTTGGGAACGGGAATTGAGGGTGGCGGGAACGGGCAAAGCGCTCCATAGTGTCCGAGCCGGGCCATCGAGCCAGACTAGTGTGTTCCATTGCGGAACGTTGCCAACCTGCCCCTGGGCAGCAGCGCATCGTCCCGAGGCCATCAGTTGAGGTCCAGCCGATGGTCCGGCGACCGCGGGCGGCATGGAGTGGAATCCGATTTGCGCCCGCAGCCGAGCCGTCCGGTGTGACGAAGGTGGGGCGAGGCGTCCCTGCCGAGCCGTTTTCGAGCCAGCGCCCTTCCTCCGCAACCGGCTCACCGGGACGGTTCGCCCTACCCGGCTACCGCCGGATTTGGCATTAGGCCGTGCCCGCTCCCCCATCCGCGCCATGGTGGCGGAGGTGCTCGCGCAGCGCCTTGACCCACTTGCTCTGGTAGCGGTAGGGATTCCACACCATCGCCACGGTGCGGGTCGGCCGGTCGCCGCCGAAGGATCGGTAGACGCGCCGGTCGCTGCCATCGAGACGCTGCGCCATGGCGGGAACGATGGAGATCCCATGTCCGAGGGCGACGAGCTCCTGCACGGTGGCGAGCTGGCTGATGCGCTCGACGGCAACGGGCTGGACGGATTGCCGGCGGCAGTAGGAGGCGACGTTCTCCGAGAGGCAGTGCGCGTCGTTCAGCATGACGAAGGGAAATTCCTCGACCGCGCCGGGCGTGATGTCTCCGAGCGAGGCGAGCGGATGTCCGGTCGGAACGACGAGGAGCAACTCCTCATCGAAGAGCGCCTCGGTCTCGAGATACTTGGCGACCACCGGCAAGGCCAGGATGGCGAGGTCGATCTCGCCATGGCTGCACCGCTGGAGGAGGTTGGCGGTGGTGTCCTCCTGCACCACGATGGAGACGTCCGGGTGCCGCCCGGCGAAGCTCCGCAGCAGGCCGGGGAGAAAGTAGGGAGCGATCGTGGGGATCGCGCCGAGACGGATGCGGCCATGCAGGCTGGCCTCGGACAGGGCGGAGAAGGTGTCCTCGACGAGCTTCAGGATCTCCTTCGAACGCTCCAGAAGGAGCTCCCCCAAATCGGTGAGCACGACTTCGCGCGGCTTCCGCTCGAAAAGGGGCTGGCCGAGCTGCTCCTCCAGCTTCTGGATCGAACGGCTCAGCGCGGATTGGGAGAGATTCAGCTCGTCCGCCGCCCGCGTGAAGTTCCTCGCCCGCGCCACGGCGACGAACTGCTCCAACTGCTGGAACTCGAAATGGACTCTCATCGTGGAACTTTGTCATGCGGATTTCGCATTGCAACAATCCGGTCAATGCATTGGCCGCATCGTCCTTCTCTTGCTATAACATCGGGTGTCCGGTTTCGTCCGGCCCAGAACCCACTCCCGATCCCCTATGAAAATGCGAACACCCACCGCCTTCCTGAGCTCCCTGCTCCTCGCGGCCTCCGCCCTCGCGCAGGAGCCGCAGCCGCCCCAAGCACAGCCCCAATCCGAAACACCCAAGGGAGAGGCCGCCGAATGCCCCGTCACCGGCGCCACCTCCGGAGGGCACGGCCGACCCGCCGGCAGACCCATGACCAACCGGGACTGGTGGCCCGAGCAGTTGAACCTGCAGATCCTCCACCAGAACTCCGCCAAGAGCAGCCCCGTGGGCGAAACCTTCGACTACGCCGAGGCCTTCAACTCCCTCGACCTCGACGCCGTGAAGAAGGATCTCGCGGAGCTGATGGTCGCTTCGCAGGAATGGTGGCCCGCCGACTACGGGCACTACGGTCCCCTCTTCATCCGCATGGCCTGGCACGCGGCCGGCACCTACCGCATCTCCGACGGGCGCGGCGGGGCC
>CAYSZN010000336.1:0-5040 GCA_964435425.1 uncultured Akkermansia sp.
AAATTCGCGCTTCCCTTTCCGCGTCTCCGCCTGTACCCATGACCTTGCTCTCATGCCTCTGCCCCGACCCGAACTCGAAGCCCTTTGCGAAAACATCCTTGGCCTCGTCTCCGCCGACGAGGCCGAGCTCCACCTCGTCGATGGCGAGGAGCTGCTCCTCCGCTCGGCGAACAACGACCTCACCACGAACGGACTGGTCGACAGCCTCGCCCTCCACCTCTCCGTGAGCTACGGGAAGCGCTCCGCCTCGATCTCGGTGAACCGGACCGACGAATCCGCCCTGCGCGAGGCCGTGGCGAAGGTCGAGGCCATGGCCCGGCTCGCGCCGGAGGATCCCGAGCACCTCCCGCCGGTCGATCCTTCGCCCTGCGAGACGCCGCCGACCTGGGCCGACGCCACCGCGGCCATGGCTCCGGGCGACGCCCTTGCCCTCCTGCGTCCCGTGATCGAGGCGGCCCGCGCCGCCAAGGTCGAGAGCGCCGGCTACCTTTCCCGCTCCATCGAGAGCGCGGTCTACGCGAACAGCCGGGGCGCCTTCGTCCACGAGCGGAGCACCCGCCTCGGCTTCTCCCTCACCGCCCGCACCGACGAAGGCCGCGGCTCGGGCTGGGCCAGCACCCAGGTCACCGACGCCGCGGGGCTCGATCTTGCCCCCATCGGCGAACGCGCCATCGCCAAGGCTCTCGCCTCGCGCCACGCGGCGGAGCGGGCCGCCGGACGCAGCACCGTCGTCCTCGAGGCCGCCGCCGCCCGCGACCTGCTGACCCTGCTCGGCTGGGGGCTCGACCGCCGCAGCTTCGACGAGGGACGCAGCTTCCTCAACGGCCTCGTCGGGGAAGGGGAGGACCCCATCGGCAAGGCGCTCTTCGGCGACCGCGCCACCCTTTCCTCCGATCCCTTCCATGCCGCCGCTCCCTGCTCCGCCCACGACAGCGGACTGCCGCGCACCCGTACCGCCTGGATCGAGGACGGTGTGCTGAAGGCCCTGCCCGTGGGCCGCTACTGGGCCGGAACGAAAGGCCTCGCCCCGCAGCCGAGACCGGGCAACCTCATCCTCCCCGGCGAGGGCAAGTCGCTCGACGAGCTCGTCGCCTCGGTCGAGGACGGCGTCCTCGTGACCCGCTTCTGGTATCTGCGCATGGTGCGGCCCGAGACGCTGCTCTACACCGGGCTCACCCGCGACGGTACCTTCGCGATCCGCGACGGGCAGATCGCCGGGCCGGTCAACAACTACCGCTTCAACGAGACGCCGGTGAACGTGCTGAGGAATCTGCTCGCCAGCGGAGCGCCGGAGCGGGTCCTCGGCAGCGAGAGCCAGATGCCGGTGCATGCGCCGGCCATGGTCGTGCGGGACTTCAACCTGTCCTCCGTCTCGGAGGCGAGCTGAAAATTCCCGGTTGCGTTGCTCCCGGTTTTCGGTCGAGTCTTCGGCGATGCCCCGCGAATCCCACAACGAAGCGCTCCGGCGTCGGCGCGAGGAGATGGCCTCCGACGACCGGCGCAGCCGTCTCCTCTTCCTTGGCGTCGTCGCCGCCTTTGCCGTCGTTGCCCTCGTCCTGCTGGTGGCGCAGCGGGCCGCCTCCGGTCCGCTCGACCTGAACAAGGCCTCCGTCGAGAAGCTCCAAACCCTCCCCGGCGTCGGACCCGAGACCGCGAAGGCCATCGTGAAGGGGCGGCCCTACCGGACGGTCGACGAGCTCGGCAAGGTCAAAGGCATCGGTCCCGCCACCATCGAGAGGCTGCGGGACAAAGTGATGGCGGGGGAGTGAGCGAGGCCTCTGGGCGAGTTTGAGGTTCGGTGTGGGGGAGCCCGCGCCAGCCGCACGGCCCCTGCCTGCTGAGTTTGCGGCCGCCGGGCAAAGGGTAGCCCCGGTCGGGGAAGGATTGGAGTATGACGCGTCGCTCCCATTGCTCCGCGCCGACTTCGTGCCATCGTAGGCAAAATGTCCCCGCCCTCACCGCCTCCGCCCGGCAGCGCGGAGCGCCAGCGCTATCTCCTCGGTCGCCTCCTGCGCCTCACGGCGCGCTACGGCTGGCGTTCGCTCGGGCTCGTCGTGCTGAACCTCTGCCTGCTCGCCCTCGGCCTTGCCGGTCTCGGCGGCGTCGGGATCGCCATCGACTACCTGCGCGAGCAGGTTCAGCCGGAGGCTCCGGCGGCGAAGTTCCCCTTCGGCTGGCATCCACCCGATTCGTGGGCGCCACGCGCCGTCCTCCTCGTCCTCGGCCTCTGGATCTTCGGGGCCGCCGCCCTGCGCGCCTGGCTCGCCTACCTCACCGCCGTCAGCACGAACCGCCTCGGCCAGGGTCGCATCGTCGTCGAGTTGCGTTCCGCCATCTACGCGAAGATGCAGCGCATGAGCTTCCGCTTCTTCGACGCGAACGCCACCGGTTCGCTCATCAATCGAGTCACCGGCGACACCCAGTCGGTGCGGCTCTTCATCGACGGGGTCGCGGTGCAGGTGCTAAACATCGTCCTGGCGACCGTCTTCTACACCCTCTGCCTCGCGCAGATCCACCTCGGGCTGACTCTGGCCTGCTTCGCCTTCCTGCCGGTGCTAGGGCTGATCGTCGTCCTTTTCTCGAGATGGCTCCGTCCCGACTACGAGGAGGGCCGCAAGCGGGTCGACCGCCTCGTCCTCGTCTTCGAGGAACTCGCCCGCGGCATGGGCGTGGTGAAGAGCTTCGGGCTCCAGGACTGGGCCTCGCGCCGTTTCCTCGAGGCCAATGCCTCCGTCCGCGACCAGAAAAATCAGGTCTTCCGCAAGCTCACCATCCTCCATCCCCTCGTCTCCCTGCTGAACCAGCTCAGCCTCGCCGTCCTCCTCGGCTACGGCGGCTGGCTCGCGGTCCGCGGCGAGATCCCCGTCGGCACCGGCCTCATCCTCTTCGCCGGGATCCTCCAGCAGCTCAACGCCCAGATGAACGCCATCGGAACGGTCGCCGACAGCCTCCAGCAGACCCTCACCGGAGCCGACCGCGTCTACGAAGTTCTCGATGCCGAAGCCGGCATCGTCGACCGCCCCGACGCCGCCCCGCTCGACCGCGCCCGCGGCGACCTCGTCTTCGAAAGCGTTTCCTTCCGCTTCAAGCCGGAGAACACTGTCCTCCACGACCTTTCCCTCACGGTGAAGGCCGGGGAGAAAATCGCCATCGTCGGACCGACCGGGGCGGGGAAGACCGCGTTGATCCAGCTCATCCCGCGTTTCTACGATCCCGACGGGGGACGCCTCCTCCTCGATGGGCGCGACCTGCGCGACTGGCGTCTCGACGATGTCCGCAAGCAGGTTGGGTTGGTCTTTCAGGAGAGCTTCCTCTTCAGCGCCCCCGTCGCGGCGAACATCGCCTTCGGCAATCCCGGCACCTCGCGCGAGGATGTCGAGCGCGCCGCCCATCTCGCCGCCGCGCACGAGTTCATCGAAAAGCTGCCCCAAGGCTACGACACCCTCCTCCACGAGAACGGGGCCAACCTTTCCGGCGGGCAGCGGCAGCGCCTCGCCCTTGCCCGTGCCATCCTTCTCGACCCCGCCATCCTCATTCTCGACGACCCCACCGCCGCCGTCGACGCCGGCACCGAGCACGAGATCCTCGCGGCCATGGACCGCGTCATGGCCGGACGTACCACCTTCATCGTCGCGCATCGCTTCAGCACCGTACGCCGCGCCGACCGCATCGTCGTCCTCGACCGCGGCCGCATCGCCGCCATCGGCACCCACGAGGAACTGTCTGCGCAACCCGGCTACTACCGCGATGCCATTCTCGCCGAGAGCGGCGGGGGAGAGGAGGTGGCCGCATGAAAACTCGACCGTCGGACGGGTCCGACAAATCCGACCGGTCGGACGCTCGACGATCGCCACGCGTCGCGGGCATCGTCGACCGCGAAGTCATTGACAGCCTCCGCCGCCAGCGTGGAGACGACGACGAACGCGCCCAAGCCCCGCTTTCCTTCCACCTCATCCGCCGCCTCTTCGGCTTCACCCGGCCCTACCGTGGAAAGATGGTCGGCCTCTTTCTCACCGTCGCGGCCCGGGGCATTCAGCTTCCCGTCCTCGCCTGGGCCGCCGGAGCCATCATCAACGGCCCCGTCGCCCGCGGCGACCTGCGGCAGCTCGCCTGGAGCGTCGCCGCCTTCACCGCCTTCGCGATCCTCACCGAGCTCACCTTCCGCTACCGCATCAAGTGGGCGCTCGAAGTGGGGGAGGCCGTCATCCACGACCTGCGCGCCGCCATGTTCCGCCGCTGGCTCGGGCTGACCATGGGCTACTTCAACCGCCAGCCCGTCGGACGACTCATCAGCCGCCTCACCGGCGACGCCGAGAACGTCCGCGTCGGCGTGCAGAACGTGCTCTTTGTATCCCTCGTCCAGTTGGGGCAGATGATCGGCTGCGCCGTCCTCATGGCCCTCGAGGACTGGCGGCTCTTCCTCCTCGTCCTCGGCATCGCCCCCGTCGTCTGGGGCATGAACCTCTATTTCCGCAAACGCCTCAGCCAGGCCTACCGGAACCAGAGCGACAGCTTCAGCCGCATCACCGCGACCATGGCCGAGAGCGTTGGCGGCATCCGCGTGACCCAGAGCTTCGGGCGCGAGCGGCTCAACGCCGACCATTTCCGCGCCCTCGTCGAGGACCACGCCCGCTACAACTTCGCCGCCGCCCGCCTCAGCGGTACCTTCCTGCCCCTCCTCGAACTGAACGGCCAGCTCTTCATGGCCCTGCTCGTCGTCGTCGGAGGTGGCCATGTCCTCGATCCGGAAAACGCCATGTCCCTCGGCAGCATGGTCCAGTTCTTCTTCCTCGCCGGGCTCTTCTTCAGCCCCATCACCGTGCTCGGGAACATGTTCAACGAAGCCCTTTCCGCCATGGCCGGAGCCGAGCGGGTCTTCGCCGTCCTCGACACCGAGCCCGAATGGACCGACCCGCCCGACGCGATCTCGCCCGAGCGCCTCGAAGGCCGCGTCGAGTTGCGCGAGGTGATCTTCTCCTACCAGCCCGGACGCCCCGTCCTCCACGGCGTCAGCTTCTCCGCCGAGGCCGGACAATGCGT
>CAYSZN010000337.1:0-5031 GCA_964435425.1 uncultured Akkermansia sp.
CTGCGCCGCCAATGCGTGCAGGCCTACTACGCGAGCATCAGCTTCATGGACGCGCAGGTCGGCCGCGTCGTCGCCGCCCTCGACCGGCTCGGACTGGCGGAGAGCACGATCCTCGTCTTCACCAGCGACCACGGCTACCACATGGGCGAGCATGGGCTGTGGCAGAAGCAGAGCCTCTTCGAGGGCAGCGCCCGCGTCCCCCTGATGATCGTCGCCCCCGGCGTGACGAAGGCGGGCGGCGTGGCGGCGACGCCGGTGAGCCACGTCGATCTCTACCCGACCCTCGCCGAACTCGCAGGGGTGGAGACGCCGGAGAATCTCCAAGGCCAGAGCCTCGTGCCCATCCTCAAGGACCCCTCGGCGAAAGGGCGCGGCTGGGCGTTGACCCAAGTCGCCCGGGGCGGGGGCGGAGGTGGCAAGGCGAAGGGCGGGGGAGGAAAGCGCTTCTTCGGCTACAGCCTGCGCACCGAGCGCTGGCGCTACACCGAGTGGGACGAGGGAGCGAAGGGAGCCGAGCTCTACGACCACGGGAGCGATCCCGGCGAACTCGCCAACCTCGCCGGGAAACCGGAGCACGCCGCCATCGTCGCGGAGTTGAGCGGACAACTCCGCGAGGCGGTGAAGGGCAGTTTTCCACCGGATGGCATCACGCCGCCGATCAAGGAAGGCCCGCTCTGGGCACCGAATTTGTTGAATCCGTAAGGGGGAGATTTTGAAGAGATGAAGGTGCTGCTGATTTCTATGCTCGTTGGTGTCTTTAGTGGGGTGCTTGTTGCCGCGGAGAAACCGAATCTCCTCGTCATCCTCGCCGACGATCTCGGCTGGGGGGATGTTTCCGGCAACCATCCGGAGTCGAAGATCGCCACGCCGAACCTCGACCGGATCGCATCGGAGGGGATGCGCTTCACCGACGCCCACACTTCCTCGGGTGTCTGCACACCGTCGCGATACAGCCTGCTCACGGGGCGCTACCATTGGCGGACGCCTCTTCAGAAAGGGGTTCTCGGGGGCTTTTCGCGACCGCTCGTCTCGCCGGGGCGGGTCACGCTCGCGAGCTTCCTGCACGGGCAGGGCTATCACACCGCCTGCATCGGGAAATGGCATCTCGGGATGGAGTGGCCGCTCACCGACGGTGGGGTTGCGGATGACGACGGCGATTTCTCGAAACCCTTCGCCGACGCGGCAAAGGTCGACTACGCCGCCCCCATTCAGAATGGTCCCGTGGATCGAGGTTTCGACCACTATTACGGGATCAGCGCCTCGCTCGACATGTTCCCCTTCGTCTGGATCCGCGACCGCCATGCCACGGAGGCGGCGACGGTGGAGAAGACCTGGGTGCGTGCAGGACCTGCTGGTCCGAACTTCGAGGCGGTCGATGTGCAGCCCGGCATCACGGAGCGCCTCGTCGCCTACCTTGGCGAACGCGCCACCGGGGCGAAGGCGGGCAAGCCCTTCTTCGCCTACGTGCCGCTCGCCGCGCCCCACACGCCCATCGTGCCGTCGTCCGAATTTCAGGGGAAGAGCGGTCTCAACGACTACGCCGACTTCGTTTTGCAGATCGACGCGGACATGGGGAAGATCCTCGACGCGCTCGAAGCGCATGGGCTGGCCGAGGACACGATTCTCGTCTTCACCTCGGACAATGGCTGCTCGCCTCGGGCCGGGATCGAGGAGCTGCAAGCCGCCGGGCATTTCCCGAGCGGACCTTTCCGCGGCCACAAGGCGGATCTCTACGAGGGAGGCCACCGCGTCCCCTTTCTCGTGCGCTGGCCCGCGAAGGTGGAGGCGGGAGCGGTCTCCGACCGGCTCGTGGGGCAGATCGACCTGCTCGCGACGATGGCGGATCTGCTGGGGCAGGAGCTTCCTGCGGACGCGGGCGAGGACAGCGTCAGCGTTCTCCCGGCTTTGCTCGGTGGGGAAGGCGGGACGCCCCGGACGAGCCTCGTGAGCCAGTCGATCGACGGCAGCTTCGCGATCCGCGAGGGACAGTGGAAGCTGCTCCTCTGCCCCGGATCGGGCGGCTGGAGCCATCCCCGGCCTGGCCACCACGACACCGCTGGGATGCCCGGTTTCCAGCTCTACGATCTCGCCGCCGATCCCGGAGAGACGGGAAATCTCGCCGAGACCCAGCCGGAGCGCGTCGCACGGATGAAGGCGGCGATGGAGGAGGCCATCGCCAAGGGCCGCACCACACCGGGACCGGATTTGAAGAACGATGTCGAGATCGAGCTGCTGAAAGCCCTGCCGCCGGTGAAGCCGAAAGGGAAGGGGAAGTCGAAGTAGCCTTCAAGGAGGGCCGACATTCCTGTCGGCCGACAAGCGTTTGGTTCGAGGCAGGGCCATGCGGGCGACAGGAATGTCGCCCCTCCTTGGCTCACCGTGTCGTGTACCCTCCGTTCGCGAAGATCGTCTGGCCGGTGATCCACCAGCCTTCGGTGACGAGGAAGCGGACGAGGGGCTCGATGTCCTCAATACGGGTGAGGCCGCCGAGGGCGGAGGCGGTCTTGTGGTAGGCCACGGCTTCGGGCGTCTCCTGCCCATAGAAGAAGGGCGTGTCCATCGGCCCCGGCGCCACGGCGGTGACGGAGATGCCGCGGGGGCCGAACTCCTTCGAGGCAGCGCGGGTGAAGTGCTCGACGGGCGCCTTCATGCCCTCGTAGACGGAGTAGAGTCCGGTGTAGGCGGCGAGGAGGGAGGTGACGATGGTGCAGAGCTTGCCGCCGTCGGCGAGCTGCCTTCCGGCTTCGCGGATGAAGAAGTAGGCGGCCTTGGAATTGATCGCGGCCATGGTGTCGTATTCGGCTTCGGTCGTCTCGAGGATGGGCTTCTTCAGGACCATGCCGACGGTGTTGATGGCGATGTCGAGGCTGCCGAAGCGCTCCTTCGCCGCCGCGAAGACGGTCTCGACCTCCTGCGTTTTCGTGAAGTCGCCCTGGATCGCGAAGGCCTCGCCTCCGGCGGCGGCGATCTCGGCGACGGTGCTCTCCGCGTCGGCACGGGCTGCGTCGCTGTGGTAGTGGACGCAGAGGCGCGCGCCGCGCTCGGCGAAACGGCGGCTGACGAGGCCGCCGAGGTTCTTCGCGCCGCCTCCGACGAGGACGGCCTTGCCTTGAAGGGTGTGGTTGGACATGGGGAGATCGGTTGGATGGATGCGATGGATTCCAGAATGATCCCACGACGGCGGCGGCGCTTTCAAATTCTCCGCAGAATCTTCGGGCTTGCACGGGTCGCTCCCTTTCCCCAAGATGGGGGCATGGGGCGAGTCTCTGCCACCCGGGTGGGCGAAGGCGGTCCTCCGCGCATTCTGGCGGAAAGCCGGAGGGAATGGGCGGAGGCCGAGGCGGTCTTCCGTACCGACGGGATCGAGCGGTCCACGGATTGGACCATCCACGACCATCGCCACACCGTCGTGGTCCACCTCGGCGGACGGATGGACTGGCTGGAGACCGAGATGGAGGGGCATGGCGGCAGTTCGGGAACGGCGCTGCCGGGCGAGGTCTGGACGGTTCCCGCCGGGCGGCGCTATGCCAGCCACGCGCGGGGAGGGAGGATCGAATACGCCGTGATCCGCTTCGATCCGGCCATGGTCCCCTTCGCCGATGGGTCGCGGGACGGACGGAGGGATCTGGCCGCCCGGGCGGGAGCGCCCGATGAATGGATGCTCCGGGAGATGGGACGCTTGAAGGCCGCGTTCGAGGGCGACGACGATGGGGCGGCGATGGAGAGGGAGGCGGTTTTCAGCAGGATCCTTGTCCATCTGGCGCACTGCCATTCGCCGGATGGCGAGGCGGAGGCGAGGCGTCGTTCCAGTCCCCGTCTCGATGCCGCAATGGCGAGGCGGCTGCGGGCGTTCATCGCGGAACGGCTCGACTGCTGTCTGTCGCTGGGCGGGCTCGCGGCGGTCGCGGGGCTGACGACCCACCACTTCCTCGACGCCTTCCGGGAGGCTTTCGGCGAATCGCCGGCCCAATACATCATCGGACAGCGCCTGCGCGAGGCGAGGAGGCTGCTGACGACGACGCGGAGGGATCTCACCGACATCGCGCTGGACTGCGGCTTTTCGAGCCACAGCCACTTCAGCTCGACTTTCCGGAGGCGGCTCGGAACGACGCCGTCGGAATACCGGGCGAAAGGCCTGCCTTGACGTGGTGGTTCGGCGGGGGCTATTTCACCGGGATCGTCGTCGCGTCTTTCGGCGGATTGCGTCCGATGAAGGGATGCTGCTCCAGATCGACGACCTGTCCGCTGATGGGGCCGCTTTCGTCGGCGAGCCAGTAGATGGCGGCCATAGCGATCTCCTCTGGCTTCAGGATGCGCCCGGCGGGGGCGTAGACCTTGGGCAAGTGCGCGGGCCAGTCGTCGGAGAGGCCGTGCTCGCGCTTGCGCTGGGCCTCGTTCTCGGTGAGGACCCAGCCGGGATTGATCTGGTTCACCCGCACCCCGTTCTCGCGCATGAGGGTGTCGCCGAGATTGCGGGTCATGGTCATCAGCGCGCCCTTGGAGACGCTGTAGGGGAGCAGGTCCGGTTCGCCGCTCCAGGCGTTGACGCTGCCGATGTTGAGGACGCTGCCGCGCCGCTCGGAGAGATGCGGCAGGGCCGCCTTGATGAGGAGGAAGGGGGCGATGGCGTTCACCTCGAGCATCTTCCGGAAGAAGGCCGCGTCGGTGGTGTGGAGATTGCCGGAGGCGACGAGGGCGGCGTTGTTGACGACGGCGTCGAGGCGTCCGAATCGCTCCACGGCGAGCGCGACGAGACGGCCGGGGCAGCCTTCCTCGACGAGGTTCTCGATGTGCAGGACGGCGCTGTCGGGGCCGATCTCCGAGACGGTCTCCTCGCCGAGCCCGCGCTCGAGTCCGTGGACGACGACGCGCGCGCCTTCGGCGACGCATTGTCTGGCGATGGCCCGGCCGATGCCGGTGCAGCTTCCGGTGACGATGACGACTTTGTGGGCGAGGCGCATGGGAGAGGGAGAAATAGAGGAGTGAAGGAGTGGAGAGGCAGAGGAGCCTAGCGGCGGCCGTGGTTGAAGT
>CAYSZN010000338.1:0-1669 GCA_964435425.1 uncultured Akkermansia sp.
CCGGCCCTGTCCAAGTGGCTCGACGAACGCTTCGACGTCGACTACAAGCACATGACGCCGCAGCTCATCTTCGACCAGGTGCCGCTGAACGACATCTACTACCAGACGAGCAACCTCCCCACGAACGCGGCTCCGTTCAACTTCTCCAACAAGGACATCTCCCGCCGCGAGCTGCTCCGGCGCATCGCCAGCCACTGGAATCTGAAGATGTCCTTTGCCGCCGACGCCTCGGGCAATCCGAGTGCGGTGAAAGTCGAAGGATAGGCGGAGGCGCTTCGCGCCGTAAAAGGTGAAAAGTGAAACGTAAAAGGTTTCCCCGGCAGGTGGAATCCTGTCGCTGAGGCCATTGGCCTCGGTCGAACGTTGTTTGGACATTCGATCCGCGCTACAGGGGGACGATTACGCACCGTAGACTTCTTTGACAACCTCGCCCAGGATTCGGAAGCCATCGGCGACGATCTCTTCGGGCTGGGTGAAGCTGACGCGGAGGCATTGCTCGGCGTGCGGCCAGCCGTCCGTGTCGAGGCCGTAGAAGAAGGCCTTGCCCGGCACGACGAGGAGGCCGGAGTCCTTCAGGCGACGGTAGAGCTCGCGGCAGGACACGGGCAGATCCTCGAACCAGAACCAGAGGAAAAAAGCGCCCTCGCTCTCGTGGACGCGCCAGGGCACATTGGACGGCAGATGCCGGTGCGCCAGCTCCAGGGCATGGCGGGCCCGCTCGCGGTAGTAGGGACGCACCACCTCCTCGGCGAGGCAGCGGATGCGTCCCGACTCGATCATCGGACGGGCGAGAGCCTGTCCCAGATTGTTGTTCGCCAGACCGACGATGGCGGTCATCGAGCGGAGCTCCGTCACGATCTCCTCCCGTGCCACGACGAGGCCGGTCCTCGTGCCGGGCAGGCCTAGCTTGCTGAGGCTCATCGTCAGGATCAGGTTCTCGTCCCACACCGGGGTCGCCTCGGTGAAAATGACGCCGGGAAAGGGCAGGCCGTAGGCGTTGTCGATGATCAGCGGGATGCCCCGCTCCGCCGCGAGGGCCCGGAGCCGCCCGATTTCGGCATCGGTCAGGACGTTGCTGCTCGGATTCGTCGGACGCGACACCGCGATGGCCCCGTGGGTGTCGTCGAGGGCGAGATTCTCGAAGTCGATGTGGTATTTGAAACCCCGCTCCCCGCGCCGCTCGATCAGGGGGCGGCGGCTGTCGAAGAGGGGCTCGGTGGAGACGCCCTGGTCTCCATAGCCGATGTATTCCGGCACGAGGGGCAGGAGAACGCGCTTCCGGCTGCCGTCCGCCATCGTCCCGGCGAAGCGGTTCAGCAGGAAGAAGAAGGCCGTCTGCCCTCCGTTCGTCACCGCGATGTTGCGCGCCGTGAGGCTCCAGCCGTATTCGCGGTTGAGGAAGTCCGCGACGGCCGCGCGGAAGGCGGGGCTGCCCGCCGGCGGATCGTAGTCCGCGAGGACCCGGTCGAACTCGCCCGAGGGCTCCTCCAGCAGCTCGCGCATCCGTTCGCGCCAGATCGCCGCCATCGCGGGGATGTGCGCCGGATTGCCGCCGCCCATCATGCGGATCTTGCCCCGGCCGAGCGCGAGCGCCTCGCCGAGATCGTCCATCAGCTCGGTGATTCCCGCCTCCTCGGTGAGGTTGCGGGCAAAGACCGACTTCGGCCAG
>CAYSZN010000338.1:1769-4969 GCA_964435425.1 uncultured Akkermansia sp.
CCTCCCGTCGTCCTCACCGTCGCTGGCTCCGACTCCTCCGCCGGGGCGGGCCTGCAAGCGGACCTGAAAACCTTCGCCGCCCACGGCGTCCACGGGGTCTGCGCCGTGACCGCCATCGTCGCCGACGTGCCGGGATCGGTCGCCTCCGTCCAGCCCGTTGACCGAACCCTGTTGGGCGCTCAGCTCGAGAGGGTTGCCTCGGCCTTTCCTCTGTCCGCCATGAAAACGGGAATGCTCGCCGACGCGGGCCTCGTCGAGGAGATCGTCTCCTTCGTGAAGCGCCATCCCGGCCTCCCGCTCGTCGTCGATCCCGTCCTCCGGGCCGGAGCTGGCGCACCGCTGCTGACCGAGGAGGGCGTTGGGCTCCTCCTCCGCGACCTTCTTCCCCTCGCCCGCCTCGTCACGCCGAACCTCCCCGAAGCCGAGCGCCTCCTCGGCGAACCGATCCTTTCGCGGGAGACTTTCGCCGCCGCTCCACGCCGCCTTCACGAGCGCTATGGATGCGACGTGCTGCTGAAGGGGGGACACTTCGCCGAGGACGGACCGGAGGTGAGCGACCACGCCTGGATCGACGGAGAGGCCCTCGTCTTCGCCCGTCCCCGTCTCGCCGTCCCCGACGTCCACGGCACCGGCTGCACCCTCTCCGCCGCCATCGCCGCGCGGCTTTCCCTGGGACAGCCCCTCGCCACCGCCATCGAAGGCGCGGCCCTCTACCTCGCCGCCAGCCTCGCGCAGCATCACCGCTGGGCCGGACCGGGAGGCGGCATCGAGGCATTGAACCATTTTCCCGATGGCGTAGAATGCGCCAGACCATGACCCGCGGCCTCCTCCTTCCCCTCGCCTTTGCCGCCACCCTCCTCGTGGCCGAGGAAGCGGCGCCTGTCGCTCCCACCGTCGCGCCGCCGAAGCCGAATCCGCCGCAACGTCTCGAGGATCTCGTCGGCACCCTCGACCAGGCGGCCCTTCAGGAAGCCTTCCGCCTCCTCACCAACGACTACATCCAGGAGGAAGACCTCGACCCGCTGGAGATCAACCGCGCCGCCCTGCAAGGGCTGCTGGAGCGCCTCGACTTCGGTGCCATGCTCCTGACCGAGCAAACCCGCGCCGAGCGCGACTCGCCCTTCGCCTTCCACCACGCCCGCCTCCACGAGAGCATCGGCTACGTGCGCTTCGGCCGCTACACGGAGGAGGAAATCGAGCGCTTCGACGCCGCCCTGCTGGAGCTGCAGGCGGAAAAAGCGGTCACCCACCTCATCCTCGACCTGCGCTCGCCCCAGGCCCAGGCCGAGTTCGCCATCGCCGGACGGCTCCTCAGCCGCTTCCGTCCGCCGAACGAGCTGCTCTTCAAGATCCGCCGTCCCGGCAACGACCGCCCCACCCTCTTCGTCTCCACCCCCGAGACGGTGAGCTGCCGCCTCCAGCCCATCCTCCTCGTCGATCAGGAAACCGGCAACGTCGGCGAGATCATCGCCGCCGTCCTGAAGCGCGGGACCGGCTGCCTCGTCATCGGCGAACCAACTCCGGGCCTCGCCGTGGAATATCGCGACGTGCCCCTCGGCGAGGACCGCATCCTCCGCTACGCCATCGCCGAAGTCGTTCTGGAGGACGACAGCTCCATCTTCCGCAGCGGCATCGTCCCCGACCTCGCCACACCGACCGAGCCGAAGGCCAAGCACGCCATCTACCGCGCCGTCGACGGCGGCAAGCCCCTCGCCGAGCTCCTTTTCCAAAAGCAGCGCCCCCGCATGAACGAGGCCGCTCTCGTCGCCGGGACCGATCCCGAGATCGACTACTACCTGCTCCTCAGCCAGAACAAGCCCACCCCCTGGGACAAGCCGCCTCCGCAGGACCGCGCCCTGCAACAAGCCGTCGATCTGCTCGACACGGCGCGCTTCCTCGAGTCCGGGACCAACGGCCGGAAGTGACATGCGCGATCCATCGGAGGAACTGCGCGAGCTGGAGGCCGCCGGACTGCGCCGCCGTCTGCGCCGCATCGACTCGCCTCAAGGCCCGACGATCCGGCTCGACGGGGCCGGCGAATGCCTCAATTTCTCCTCGAACGACTACCTCGGCCTCGCCGACGACGCGGAGCTGAAAGCGATCTATCTCGACCACATCGGACGCTTCGGAGCCGGATCGGGGGCCTCCCGTCTCGTCTGCGGCACGATGGCGGCACATCTCGAGCTCGAGGAGAGGCTCGCCACGCTGAAAAAGGCCGAGGCGGCCCTGACCTTCACCTCCGGCTTCGCCGCCTCCATCGGCACGATCCCCGCGCTCTGCGGAAAGGACGACATCCTCATCCTCGACAAGCTCTGCCACGCCTCCCTCATCGACGGGGCGAAGCTCAGCGGCGCGACCTTGCGCGTCTTTCCGCACAACGACCTCGACCGGCTCGCCAGCCACCTCCGCTGGGCGGCGGAGAAGCGCGGCCCCGGGACGCGCGTCCTCGTCGTGACCGAATCCGTCTTCAGCATGGACGGCGACCTCGCCCCGCTCGCCGCCATCTGCGAGCTCAAGGACGCCCACGACGCCCTCCTCCTCGCCGACGAAGCGCACGCCTTCGGCGTCCTCGGACCGCAGGGACGCGGGCTCGCCGCCGCCCTTGGCGTGGAGGACCGGGTCGATCTCCAGATGGGCACCTTCAGCAAGGCGGCCGGACTGTCCGGCGGCTACGTCTGCGCCTCCCGCGCCGTCGTCAATCTGCTCGTGAACCGCGCCCGCAGCTTCATCTACTCCACCTCCCCGTCCCCCGCCCTCGCCGCGACGGTGCGCGACGGGCTCGATCTTCTCACCGGCCCGCGTGGCGATTCCCTGCGCGAACGCCTCGCCCGCCATCGCGAGACCTTCTCGCCCGGAGCGCCGAGCGCCATCGTCCCCGTCATCCTCGGGGAGAACGAGGCCGCCCTCTCCGCCTCCGCCCGCTTGCTGGAACGCGGCTTCCTCGTTCCCGCGATCCGCTACCCCACCGTCCCCCGGGGCTCCGCCCGCCTCCGCGTCACCCTCTCCGCCGCCCATCGCGACGAGGACGTCCTCGCACTGAAGGAAGCGCTCGCCGGGAAGTGACGCGGTCCCAAAGGCCCATGCGGGGGCTTGGTCCCGTCGAGGCTTGAGCACTACTTCCGTTTCTCCGCCCGCTCCAGCATCCCCCTCACCCGTTCCTGCTCCTTCTCCAGCGCCGCGCCGGTCACGGGCATGGGTTC
>CAYSZN010000339.1:0-4950 GCA_964435425.1 uncultured Akkermansia sp.
TCGTGCCGATCCGGGCGATCACGAAGGGGCCGTCCTTCCATTGGTTCGCCTACTACGACAAGCTCCAGTTCGATCCGACGAACCGCTTCGTCCTCAGCAACCAGGTCGATTTCGAACACCGCACACCGACGGCGGACGACCGCATCCGCGTCGGCATGATCGACCTCGAGGACGGCGACCGCTGGATCGAGCTGGGCAAGAGCGACGCCTGGGGCTGGCAGCAGGGCTGCATGCTGCAATGGCTGCCCGGATCGAAGAACGAGGTGATCTGGAACGACCGCGAGGCCGACCGCTACGTCGCCCGAGTCAAAAACGTCGAGACCGGCGAGACGAGGACCCTGCCCCGCCCCGTCTACGCCATCAGCCCTGATGGGAAATGGGCGGTGACGCCCGACTTCGCCCGCATCCAGGCCCTGCGCCCCGGCTACGGCTACCAAGGCATCGCCGATCCCCATCGCGCGGAGAAGGCCCCGGAGAAATCGGGCATCTGGCGCATGGACATGGAGACGGGCGAGTCGGAGCTGATCTTCAGCATCGCCGAGGCCGCCGCGATTCCCTTCCAGGGTGGCCCGCTCGCGGACCAGTGGAACTGGTTCAACCACCTCCTCGTCGCGCCCGATTCGAAGCGCTTCACCTTCCTGCACCGCTGGCGCGAAAAGGGGCCGGACGATCCCGGGTTCGCAGTGAACAACGGCTTCGTCACCCGCATGTTCACGATGAACCACGACGGCAGCGATCCCTACATCATCGACCCCTCGGGCTACACCTCGCACTTCGTCTGGCGCGACGCCTCGCACATCTGCGCATGGACCCGGCCCGAGGGGCAGCTGGACGCATTCTATCTCCTCCAGGACAAAACGGGGAAGACCAGCATCGTCGGCGAGGGCGACATGCCGAAGAACGGACACAACACCTATCTCCCCGTTGGCAACGGTGTCGAGTGGATCCTCAACGACACCTACCCGACCGGCGTGCGTCGCCAGCAGACGCCCTACCTCTACCACGAGCCGACGAAGAAGCGCCACGACCTCGGGCATTTCCACTCGCCGAAGGAATACGCCGGCGAATGGCGCTGCGATACCCATCCCCGCTCCAGCAACGATGGACGCCTCGTCACCATCGACTCGCCCCACGGCGGGAACGGTCGGCAGGTGTGGCTGCTCGATGTGAGCGGGATCGTGGGGTGACCCTCGTGCGAGGGAGGCGGAAGGTAGTGGAACCTGCGAAGGTTCCGAAATCAGGGACAGATCAGCTTCACTTTCGGAAAATAGGTCCGATACCGGGTCGCGTCGCGAGTCAGCAACGCCAGGTCCTCCGCCTCGGCGTGCGCACCGATGAAGAAGTCGGGCAAGGGTGCCGTCTTCCGACCTCCTGCTTTTCGGTAGGCTTGGAACGCGCGCGCAGCGGGGAATCCCGCCGAGAAGGGCAGAAGCAGGCGGCGGAAATCCGATGGAGGGACAAGATTGAGGTCCAGCTCCCGTGCGCTGCGGTAGAGCGGCGCCAGTTCGGCATAGATCACGGGGTTGATCGCCGCCTCGCGGGCGTTGACGATACGGGAGAGCTGGGCGCTCGACCACGGGAACCAAACCGGGTCCCGCGTCGCGATGTCGCTCAGCACGTTCGTATCGACCAGCACCATCGCTCAATCCTCGCCCCGGGTCATGGCCATGAGTTCATCCGTTGTCGTGCCTGGCTTCGCGGAGCCCGCAGCCTTGGCCAACCATCGGGTGAAAGGACTCGTCCCATTGCGGGACTTCCTGCTCGGGCGCAGGTGCAGAACTCCGCCGTCGGCGACGAACTCGACCTCGGTGCCCGGCTCCAGACCGAAGCGCTCCCGCAAGGCAATGGGGATCGTGACTTGGCCCTTGACGGTGACTTTCATCCCTAGAGTAATACTGGATCAGGTATTACCCGTCAAGCCAAGCCTTCTTTCGCAATGAAATCGTACGAACTCGCAACGGTCGGCAGAAAAGCATGCCTTGACCCCGTGCTATTCTATGGTGCAGAAGGTAGCGGAACCTGCGAAGGTTCCGACGGATGGCCCGGCAGGGTTGAGTCGCTCAATCAACCCGGTTCAATCGCTCTCCGGCGCGGAAGGCTTGCACGTTCGCAACGATGCCGTCGAGGAGCCGCTGCCTCGCCTCCACCGCGCTCCAAGCGGTGTGCGGCGTGATGAAGAGATTGTCGAGACCTTCCGCCACGGCGGCGAGAAAGGGATGGTCGGACGCGGGCGGTTCGGGGGTGAGGACATCGACGGCGGCGGCGCGGATCGTGCCGTTCTTCAACGCGACGACGAGATCGGCCTCATGCACGAGATCGCCGCGTCCGGTGTTGATGAGGAGGGCGCCGGGCTTCATTTTCGCCAGCGTCGTCGCGTTGATGAAATGGCGGGTCTCGGGAGTCAGCGGACAATGCAGGGTGATGGCGTCGGCGGTCGCAAAGAATTCGTCGGGGGCGAGCCGGGGGATGTCGCCCTCGCTCGACGCGCCCTCGCGTCCGTAGGCGACGACGCGCATTCCGAAGGCCGCGCCGATTCGGGCGACGGCGCGACCGATGGAGCCGAGGCCGACGATGCCGAGGGTCTTGCCCGCGAGTTCGGTCACGGGATAGTCGAGACGAGTGAAGATGGGCGACTGCGCCCATTTCTCCGGTTCGGCGGCGAAGCGGTGGACGTTCGTCGCGAGGTTGAGCAGGCTCGCGAAGACGTGCTGGGCGACGGCCTCGGTGCTGTATCCGGCGACGTTGCAGACGGCGAGGCTTCGGGCGCGGGCGGCGTCGAGGTCGATGTTGTTCACGCCCGTGGCGACGACCTGGACGAGCTTCAGGTGCGGGGCCGCGTCCATCTCCTCGGCTCCGACGATGGCCTTGTTCGTGAGGACGATCTCGGCCTCGGCGAGTCGCTCGCGGGTCTGTTCGCGTGTGCTCGTGGCATGGCTGACGAGACGGCCGAGGGACTCGATGCCGGAGAAGTCGAGATCGCCGCGGTCGGTCGTAGAGCGGTCGAGGAAGACGAGGGTGTCGGACATGGTTTTGGAAGGAATGTCAGGATTCGAGGGAGGCCATCACCTCGATCATGGCGACGGCGGCCTCGGCGGCCTCGCGGCCCCGGTTCAATTCGTCGCCGAGGGTGCGGGCCTCGGCCTGCTCCGCGCTTTCGACGAGGAGGACTTCGTGGATGACGGGAACGAGATGGGAGACGCCGGTGTCCTGGAGGCTGCGCGTGATCGACTCGGCGATGAGGTCGGCGTGGGCGGTGGAGCCGCGGATGATGACGCCGAGGGCGAGGATGGCGAGGGGCTGGTCCTCGGAGGAGGCGAGGGCCTCGACGACGATGGGGATCTCGAAGGCCCCCGGCACGCGGACGACGCGGACCGCGAGTTCCGGTGCGAGCTTCGCGAGCGTGGCCGAGGCGGACTCGACGAGGGCGTCGGTGAAGCGGGCGTTGTAGCGGCTCGCGACGATGGCGATGGAGCCGGAGCGGTCGATTGGAGAAGGGGAGTCGGGGGCGGATTTCATGGCACGGGACGCGGGGTGCCCCGCAGTAAAAGGTAAAAGGTGAAAAGTAAAAGGTAAATTCCCTCCCGGCATTCTTGGGGGCATCTCGGAAACTGTCGTCCGCCCAAGCGAGGTCGACAGGAGCGGGACTTTTCAAGTCCCGTAGGCGGAAAGCATGGGAGGGCGGAGCCAGTTCAGAGGCGGGGACTTGAAAAGTCCCCCTCCCAGCTCCTACAGAAAATGCCCGAGTTTGTCGCGCTTCGTGCCGAGATAGCGTTCGTTGTGCTCGTTCGGATCGATGCGGATGGGGACTTGCTCGACGATCTCCAGCTTGTGCCCGTCGAGACCGACGATCTTGCGGGGATTGTTCGTCATCAGGCGGATTTTCCGCACGCCGAGGTCGTAGAGGATCTGAGCCCCCATGCCGTAGTCGCGCAGATCGGAGCCGAAGCCGAGCCGTTCGTTCGCCTCCACGGTGTCGAGGCCTTCCTCCTGCAGCTTGTAGGCGCGGATTTTGTTGACGAGTCCGATGCCGCGCCCCTCCTGGCGCATGTAGACGAGCACGCCGGTGCCGGCCTCGTCGATTTGGGCGAGGGCAGCGTGGAGTTGGCTGCCACAGTCGCAACGGCGCGATCCGAAGACGTCGCCGGTGAGGCATTCGGAGTGGACGCGGACGAGGACGGGCTCCTCGGGGCGGATCTCGCCTTTGACGAGGGCGAGGTGGTGCTCGTCGGGGTTCAGCTTGCTGGCGTAGACGGCGAGGTCGAAATTCCCGTAGTCGGTCGGCATCTGGATTCTCTCGATGCGCTCGATCAGCTTCTCCTGGCTGCGGCGGTATTCGATGAGCGATTCGATGGTGCCGATCTTGAGCCCGTGACGTTCGGCGAATTCGATCAATTGCGGCAGCCGCGCCATGGTGCCGTCGTCGTTGAGGATCTCGCAGATGACGGCGGCGGGTTCGAGCCCGGCGAGGCGGGCGAGATCGACCGAGGCCTCGGTGTGGCCGGCGCGGCGGAGGACGCCGCCCTGCTTCGCCTGGAGCGGCAGGATGTGGCCGGGCCGGACGAGGTCGCGCGGCTCGGACATCGGATTGGCGAGCACCTGCACGGTGCGGGCGCGGTCGGCGGCGCTGATGCCTGTGGTGACGCCGTCGGCGGCATCGACCGCGACGGTGAAGTTCGTGCCGTGCGACTCGGTGTTGCGCCGCACCATCAGGGGCAGGCCGAGCCGTTCGGAGGCCTCCTGGGTGATGGGCGCGCAGATGAGGCCGCGGCCGTGGGTGGCCATGAAGTTGATCGCCTCGGGGGTGATCTTTGCGGCGGCGCAGACGAGGTCGCCCTCGTTCTCGCGGTCGGCGTCGTCCACGAGGATGATGAGGCGGCCTTGGCGGATTTCGGCGACGAGTTCCTCGACGGGGCTGAAGGGAGGCATGGCAGGGGCGCGCTTCGCGCGGTA
>CAYSZN010000340.1:0-4944 GCA_964435425.1 uncultured Akkermansia sp.
TCGTATCCGGGAGCGAGCAGCTCCGCAGCGTTCGACGGCGTGAAGAAGACGGGGCGCTCCTCCACGGCGATCCCGGGATGGATCAGGCGGAGGCGCTCGGCGAGCACGGCGATCTTGAGCCGTCCGAACTGTCCCGACAGCGCGGGCAGCTGGCGGTTGCTGTTTGTCACGCAGATCTCGTCGGGATCGACTAGCGCGAGGTGGCCCACGCCGCTGCGGGCCAGCGCCTCGGCCGTCCACGAGCCGACGCCTCCGGTGCCGATCACCGCGACCCGGGCACGGCGGAAGCGTTCCAAGGACCCCGCCCCGTAGAGACGGGCGAGGCCGGAGAAACGGTCGAGATAGTCGCTGGAGAGTCCTTCGCTCAAGACTCGCACTTTGCTTTTCCGCAGGGGCCGTTGCAAGTTGGCCGGATGAGAAAAATCCTCCGATGAAGTGGCAGATCCTCGCGATCGGAAAGCCCTCGCTGGCCTACGCCAAGGCCGGGGTGGAGGAATACCGCCGACGCCTCGTCCGCTATGCTCCGGTCGAGTTGGTCACGGACTGGAAGGACGCGGGCCCGGCGAAGAACAGCGAGATCCTGCTCGCGGCGAGCGAAGGGGCCGTCCGCATCGCGCTCGACGAGCGCGGCGAGGCCTGGACCACGGCGGGCCTCGCAGACCGGGTGAGGAACTGGCAGCTCGACGGGGTGAAGCGCGTCGCCGTCCTCATCGGCGGCGCCGACGGCCACACCCCCGCCCTGCGGAAGGCGGCGGACCATGTCGTCGCCCTGAGCGGCCTCACCCTCCAGCACGAGCTCGCCCTCGTCGTGCTGCTGGAGCAGATCTACCGTGTCCATACCGTGCTGAAGGGAGAGCCGTATCATCGGTGAGGGGGGCGCAGCGTTTCGAGCAAGGGCTTGGCGCGATACCATGAGGACCATGGAAACAATTCTCGGAGAACGGGTGGGAACGCTTGGGTGTCGGGCCGAACTGAAGGCCGTGCTTCCGCAGGATCCTCCATAGAAGGATTGGCGTTCCGCTTTTGAATGGGTCCGCGACCACGATGGGATACTACAACCGCGCGATGGATTTTGGAGAGGACGATCGCAGATCGCAAGGCGATGTAGGGGAGCGCCCTATGCTGGTGCTCGATGCCAACCACCTGTGTGAATTCGGCAGGGCATCCCAGTTGGGAGGTCCGTTAGAGAACTTTATCTGTTGGACAGGGCTGGATCAGTATTCCCCCCGGTTCTTCCCGACGCGTTCGTCGGTCCACCAGTAGAGGATGCGGCCGCAGTTCTCGCAATGGGCGAGGTGCTGCTCGGCCTTCACCTCGATCACGGTGGATTTCACCACCTTCATGTGGCAGCCCTGGCAGACTTCGTCCACGAGGCCGACGACGGCCATCCCGTTCTTGGACTTGAAGAGGCGGTGGTAGTTGTCGAGGACGCCGCTGTCGACGGACACGGCGAGGCGGTCGCGCTCCGCCACCTCGGAGGCCCGGTCGTCGCGCAGCTTGCCGGCGAGGGCGTCGAGGTCCTCCAGCTCGTCCTTCACCTCTCCCTCCTTTTCAGCGAGCCCGGCGCGGGCCGTCTCGAAGGCCTGCTTCTGGGCCTCGGCCTTCTCCATGAGCTCGATCTCGCGGTCCTCCAGATCCGTGATCTCGGCGGCGTAGCGTTCGATCTCGAGGCCCATGCGCTGGTATTCCTCGTTCTTCCGCGTCTCGAACTGCTGCACCTTCAGCTTGCCGATGGTGTTGCGGCGGGTCGCCACATCGAGTTCGAGGTTCTTGATCGCGACCTCGGTCTGCTGCATCTCCGCCTTCGCGCCTTCGACAGCCTTCTGGTCCGCGACGAGGCGGTCGCGGATGTCGTCCGCCTCCAGGGGGATGCCGGCGAGCTCCTTGTCGATGGATTTGATCTTCTGGTCGTGGTGCTGGACGCGGAGGAGTTTCTCGACTTCGGGGAGCATGGCAGGGTGGGGGAAGGGCGCGGCGGATCCGGCGCGACCTATGAAACCGCACCGGAGGCGCTTTGCCAATCCTAAATCAACCAATCGGGCCGTCCGCAGGCTGGCTCCACAGCCTCCGCCTCGGCGAGGCGGGCGAGCCATCCGCCGCCTTCGTCCGGGGGCAGCCCGAACCAGGACCGGCAGCCTCCAAAGCTGGCGCGGTCCTTGAGGATCCAGGGATCCCTCAGACGCCAGGCGCGGACCGTGGCCCAGGCCAACCCCGGCTCGTCGCCCCAGTCGAAGCGCTCGTGCACGATCTCCTCTCGCCAGATGTGGTAGGGGGCGAGGCGCTGCACGTCCTCCCAGGCGGTGATCCGGCCTGTCGCGAGGGTCTCGACGTAGACGCCGAAGGCCACGTCGTCTGCGGCGAGGCCCGCGGGCGGCTGCCACGAGCGCAGCGATCCATCGGGGTGGGGGAGGACCTGCTCGGCCTGCTCGTGGAAGAGGCTGGGGAAAAGGAAGAAGCGGCGGTGGAGCCATTGGAAGCCTGCCTTGCCCTCGGAGATGCCGCCCTTCCGCAGCAAGACGCTCTGCTCGCCGTCGGCGATGGCGTCGGCGACGAGCTGCCATTCCTTGAAGGCCACGGGTCTCCAGTCGGGATCGGGATGAGGGGGCATGTCGGGCTGCGTTCAGGCAAGGATGGGCGCAAGCGCCGAATTTGCAAGAGGCCTCATTTTCCGTTGGAAATGGAAAGGCATTGGCCTAACTTGGCCCTCCGGCAGATCGTCTTTCACGGTCGTCTGCGAAATGGTGGCTGTAGCTCAGTGGTAGAGCCCCGGATTGTGATTCCGGTTGTCGCGGGTTCGATCCCCGTCAGCCACCCCATCCTTCCCTTTCGCGGCTTCGTGAGCCGTGCCCTTCCCGTCCATGGAATCGATCGAAGCCACGATCGGCTATCGCTTTGTCGACCGCGCACTCCTTGCCGAGGCGCTCACCCATCCGAGCCTGGCCTGCGAGACGAAGCGAGCCCATCCCGACAACCAGCGCCTGGAGTACCTCGGTGACGCCGTGATCCAGCTCGTCCTCACCGAGGATCTCTTCCGCCGCTTCCCCAACGACGGCGAGGGCCGCCTGACAAAGCTGCGCAGCCGGCTCGTCTCGCGCGAGGCGCTCTGCCTCTTCGCCAACCACATTGGTCTCGGCGACCACCTTCTCCTCGGCAAGGGCGAGCTGGCGAGCGGCGGACGGACGCGCCCCTCGAACCTCTCCGACGCGGTCGAGGCCCTCGCCGGGGCGATCTATCTCGATGGCGGCTTCTCCGCTGCCCGCAGCTTCCTTTTCGGCAACTTCGGGGATCTCATCGAAGGCACCCTGGCCCAGTCCGAGGAGATGAACCCGAAGGGCGAGCTCCAGGAATGCCTGCAGGCCATCGCTCCGGCGAGCCCGACCTACCGCATCGTCAGCCAGGAGGGGCCCGACCATCTCAAATCCTTCGTCGCCGAGGTCCGCTGGGAGGGGATGGCCCTGGGGCAAGGGGTCGGCGGCAGCAAGAAGGAGGCCGAGGTCAATGCCGCCGCGGAAGCCCTGAGGGAGCGAAGATGGGCCGACGGAGCCGCCGGCAACGGGGCTGCTGCCGCTATGGACGAAGCTGGCACGGACATCATTGGAGATGCAGCTCGATCCGGCTGACGAACTCGGTCTCCCCGATGCTCGTCGCATTGGCCTTCGGAGCGGGCTTGTCGAGCGGACGGGGCGTCGAGGCCCGGATGCGGTCCGGGTCGAGCGAGCTGTTCTCCCCAAGCCAGGCCATCAGCGCCAGGACGCGGTCCCAGGCTTTCTCCTTGGCGTCGGTTTCGCCGGGAACGTAGAGCACCTTGATCGTCACATCCTTTTTCAAGGTGCGTTCCAGATACTCGACGAGCTCTCGCAGGGCGGGGACGGCCAAGGGATCGATCCCGCCTCCATCGACCGCCAGGAAAAGCTCGTCGGCAGGCAGGGAGATGCGCGCCCGCGCGGCGGATTCGGCGATCCGCAGCTCCCTGCGCAGTTCGGCGAGGCGCTTGATGGTCGCGACGTCGAGAGGAGGCCTGGGCGTCTCGACCCGCTGGACTGCGGCGACCTCCGTGTCGAGGACCGGATCTGCGAGCGGGGTGCTTTGGGCCTCGACGTTCCCCTTGCCCGGGACGGAGGACGGCACCGTCACCTGGGAGAACTGCGACTTGGCCGTGAGGGGCGAGCTCAAGGGAGCGACCAGGGGAACTGCCGGAGGAGAGGAATCGCTGGCCGGAGATTCTTCGAGAGTGCTGGAGGATTGCGCGGGGATGACCACGCTCCGCTGCGAGAAGGCGGGAACGGCGAGCGCAGGGAGGAGCAGCGATCCACCCAGGACGAAGGACGCGCACCGTGAACGAAGGACAGGTTGGCGTTTCATGGCAATGCAGGGCTGACAATGGAAATTGTCGTCAGCGGGGGGCGGCGTGACGGCCTGCCTCCCGGGGCGCTGCCGTGCCCTTGCTCAGGCCGCCCGGCTCCGCCGGTCGAGAGTCTGGCGGACCATGTCGGCCATCTCCTCGAAGCGGTAGGGCTTCTGGACGAAGCCGTCGGGACAGGCGCCGCATTCCGTGGTGAACTCGTTGAGATCGACGAGATAGCCGCTGCAGATCAGGACCGGCAGTTCGGGATGGGTCTCGCGGAGGTGTGCGAAGGTCTCCTTGCCGGTGAGGTTCGGCATGGTGAGGTCGAGGAGGACGAGATGGATGTCGTTTCCCTGGGTGCGGCAGATCTCGAGGGCTTCGAGACCGTCGGAGGCTTCGAGGATGTCGTAGCCCAGCTTCGAGAGGAGGGTGCGTCCGATGCGCCGGACGAGGGCCTCGTCGTCGACGAGGAGGATGGTCTCGCCGCGGCGCGAGGGGGCGAGATCGGATTCGCCACCGGCCACCGGGAGCAGGGCGGTGGAGTCGCTCGCCTCGGCGGCGGTGCTGCGCGGCAGGTGGATGTCGAAGCGCGTGCCCTC
>CAYSZN010000341.1:0-4942 GCA_964435425.1 uncultured Akkermansia sp.
TCGCCGAGGCCGCCGGACATGCGGAGGTCTCCCATCTCATCACCCACCCGGACACTTGGGGCAAGTCGCCGGAGGGCGAAAGGGCGGCGAACGAAATGGCCGACGCGAGGAATGCCCTGAGCGGCCAGGGAGTGGAGGAGACCCTGCTGGAAGGGAAGCCTCTCTCCGGTGAGCCGTCGAAGGGAACTCTGGCCCAGACGCCGGCAGCGGAGAGGAAGGAAACGCCGTCCCTTGCCGCCGCGGGAACGCCGGCACCGGCTCCTCAGTCTGCGCCCGCCATCCCGGCAGCTTCCGCTCCGGGAGGGGGCGGTGCCCCTGCCGTCGTATCGACCGATCCCGCGCCTGTGACCAAGACTTCCGCTCCGGCCGTGGCGACCGCTCCGGCACCGGCCCCTGCCTCCGCAGCGCCGGGCAAGCCCACCCGCGTCGAAGCCACCCGCCGGATCCGCGAGGAGTCGAAGTCGAAGCCCATCGTCGCCCTGAACGGTTCCACGATCCACGCCCGCAGTCCCGAGCAGGCTCCGGTGAAGGAGATGGTCCTCGCCGCCTACCACGAGGAGTCGCTGCCTCTCGTCGTCGATGGGGTGAGCGGCTCGATCGCCTCGGTGCGCCGCCTCGACCGGACCGCCGGCAGCGTCGCGGTCGAAAAGGGTGCCGTCATCCCCGATACCCCCTACAAGGTCAAGGAAGTGACGCCCCGGTTTGTCAGCTCGAAGGAGGGCAAGGGCCGCATGGTCGATGTCTCCCGGGTCGAGGTCGAGGACATCCAGAGCGGATCGACCCACCTGCTGGTGAAGGATGCGAGCGGACAGACCGCCGATACCTACGCGATCCTCACCTCGGCGAATTCGCAATACCGCTACGTTGTGAAGGCGGGCGACGTCTTCCGCACCACCCAGCCCGGCGTCGGACTGAAGGACTACCAGGTGCTCGACATCCGGGCGAATGCCGTGGTGATCAAGGATCTCGCCAACGACGAAGTGACGACCGTGGCGCGGGATGGGGTGATCGCTCAGTAATCCTCTTACTCCTTACTCTTGCTCTTTACTCTTACTCCTGCCAAGTTCCGGGGGAGTAAGAGTAGGAGGATGAGTAAGGAGTAAGAGTAAGAGGGCGGGACATCAGACCACCGTCCCATCCGGAATCACCTTGTCCTTCGGCACCACGACGATTCCGTCGCGGATGTGGCACCACTCCGTGTCCTCGTGGATCCGGTCGCGCGGATGGATGACGACGCCGCGCCCGATCGTGACGTTCTTGTCGATGATGGCGCGGTGGATCTGCGTGCCTTCGCCGATGACGATGCGGTGCTGCTCCTCCTTGCCATCGATGACGTGCGTCTGGTTGTAGTAGTCCGACCCGATGACGATGCTGTCGGTGATCTCGCAGCCCGCCTCGATCACGGAGCGCACGCCGATGATGGAGCGCCGGATCGTGGCGCTGGTGATGATGCAGCCGTCGGAGAGGAGGGCCTCCTCGATGATCGCGTTGTTGATCTTGCTGGCGGGCAGGAGACGGGCCCGGGTGTAGATCGGATTTCGCGAGTCGAAGAAGTTGAACTTCGGCACGACCTTGGTGCACTCGAGGTTGGCCTCGTAGTAGGAGGCGATCGTCCCGATGTCCTCCCAGTAGTCGTTGAAGATGTGGCTGTAGACGTTCTTCTCCTGGATGATGCTCGGGATGATGTGCTTGCCGAAGTCCTGGCTGTCGTTGGCGAGGGCCTCCTCGAGCACGGAGCGGTTGAAGAGGTAGATCCCCATGGAGGCCTGGAAGCGCTCGTCCTCCGGGGCGAGACCGACGGATTCCAGCAGGGAGGAGGGCATGGCGAGCTGGTCGAGGAGGGCGTCGTCCTGGCCCGGCTTCTCGACGAAGCGCACGATGCGGTTCTCCGTGTCGGTGTGCATCAGCCCGAAGGCGCGGGCCGGATCGCGCGGTACGGGAGTGGTCGCGATGGTCACGTCGGCCCCCCGCTCCAGGTGGTCGCGCAGCATCCGCCGGAAGTCCATGCGGTAGAGCTGGTCGCCGCTGAGGATGAGGTAGTACTTGTAGGGCCGCTCCAGGAAGTAGCTCAGGTTCTGCCGCACCGCGTCCGCCGTGCCCTGGTACCACTTGTCGTCGCCGGGGGTCTGCTGGGCCGCGAGAATGTGGACGAAGTTGTCGCCGAAGTGGTCGAAGCGGTAGGCGCTGGTGACGTGCCGGTTCAGCGACTCGCTGTTGTATTGCGTCAGCACGTACATCTTGCGGATGCCCGAGTTGATGCAGTTGCTGATTGGAATGTCGACGATGCGGCACTTCGCCGCCAGCGGCACGGCCGGCTTCGAGCGGTTGTGGGTGAGGGGAAAGAGGCGGGAGCCTTGGCCCCCGCCCATGATGATGGCGAGGACGCTGTCGATCGATTTGGCCAGATTGGAAGTGGGCATGACGGGATGGCCGCAGTGTAGAACGAAACGGATCGGAAGTGGATCGTTTTCACGATAAATTTTTTGCTTCGCCCTGCCTCCGCCCTTATCCTCCCTCGATTTTCAGACGTTCTTGAATTTATGTGCGGTATAATCGGTTACGTGGGCAAGGCCACCGCCGCTCCGATCCTGCTCGACGGGCTGCGCCGTCTCGAGTATCGGGGCTACGACTCTTCGGGAATGGCGGTGATGGATGGCTCGAACCATCTCGGGACGAGAAAGCGGAGCGGACGGATCGCGAATCTGAAGGCTTTGCTGACCGAATCGCCCCTGGTCGGCTCCTGCGGGATCAGCCACACGCGCTGGGCGACCCACGGCGAGCCGACGGATGCGAACGCCCACCCCCACCTCGACGCGGGCGGCAGGCTCGCGCTCGTCCACAATGGGGTGATCGAGAACTACCAGACGATCAAGCGGCGTCTGGAGGGCGAGGGCCACCAGTTTGGCTCGCAGACCGATTCGGAAGTGCTCGCCCACCTCATCGGCCGGATCTACGACGCCTCGACCGGAGACGATCCCCGCGCGTGCCTCGTCGCGGCGGTCCGCGAGGCGCTGAAGCAGGTCTCGGGTACCTATGGCATCGCCGTCGTCCACACCGACGCGCCGGGATTCATTGTCGGAGCCCGTCTTGGCAGCCCCCTGATCGTCGGTCTCGGCAAGGGAGAGAACTTCCTCGCCTCCGACGTCAGCGCGATCGTCTCGCACACGACCAACGCCATCTATTTGCAGGACCGCGACCTCGTCTATCTCACGGAGGACGAGTTCACCGTCGAGACCATCGACGGCGACGAGTCGGCCTACGAGGTCAGCCAGGTCGAGTTCACCCTCGAGCAGACGGAGAAGGGGGAGTTTCCCCACTACATGCTCAAGGAGATCTTCGAGCAGCCGACCTCGATCCAGAACGCCTTCCGCGGCCGGCTCAACGACGACCAGGCGTCGGCCGTGCTCGGAGGGCTGGGCCTGACTCCGCGCGAGCTGCGCGACGTCGAGCGCATCGTCCTCTGCGGCTGCGGCAGCGCCTCGCATGCGGCCATGGTCGGCGAGTACCTGATCGAGCACCTCGCCCGCATTCCCACCGAGGTCGAGATCGCGAGCGAATTCCGCTACCGCAACCCTCCCCTCGACAAGAACACCCTCGTCTTCGTCATCAGCCAGAGCGGCGAGACCATCGACACCCTCGCGGCCCTGCGCGAGGGCCAGCGCAAGGGGCACCGCGTCCTCGGCGTGGTCAACTCGGTGGGCTCCACCATCGCGCGGGAGTCGGACGGCGGCAGCTATCTCCACTCCGGTCCCGAGATCGGCGTCGCCGCGACGAAGTCCTTCACCTCTCAGTCCACCGTGCTCGCCCTGCTCGCCCTGCTCCTCGGCCGGATGCGCCATCTCTCCGTCGACGACGGGCAGCGGCTGCTGCGCGAGATCCGGGATCTGCCGGGCAAGGTCGACCGCATCCTCGAGCAGTCGGACTACATCCGCAGCATCGCGCTCAAATACATCGACGTGCCGGGCATGCTCTTCCTCGGACGCCAGTTCAACTATCCCACGGCGCTCGAGGGGGCCCTGAAGATGAAGGAGATCTCCTACATCTTTGCCAGCGGCCACGCCGCCGCCGAGCTGAAGCACGGCATCATCGCCCTCGTCAGCGAGGAGGTTCCTAGCGTCTTCGTCATGCCGAGGGACGCCGTCTACGAGAAGAACGTCAGCACCGTCGAGGCGATCAAGGCGCGCAAGGGCCTCATCATCGCCATCGCCCCCGAGGGTTGCGAACTCCCCGCCGGCCTCGCCGACGAAGTCATCCCTATCCCCGACTGCCACGAGGCCGCCCTGCCCATCCTCGCCACCATCCCGGTGCAGCTCCTCAGCTACTACATCGCCGTCGCCCGCGGCTGCGACGTGGACAAGCCCCGCAACCTCGCCAAGAGCGTCACCGTGGAGTGAGGTCGGCGCGATTCGAACCCCTCTACGTTTCCCATGGAACTCGATCCCGAAAAGCCCTCCGCCGTCACTGCCGAAGGCTCCCCGGTGCGGCAGTTCGCCGTCTTCCTTCCGAACCGCCCCGGAGCCCTCGTCGCCATCCTCGACCTCCTCCGCTCCAGCCATGTGGTCGTGCTAGGGCTGTCGGTGCAGGATTCCATCGACAACACGGTGGTCCGGCTCGTCGTCAACGATCCCTTCACCGTCGAGACCGTGTTCATCGAGCGCGGCATCCCTTTCAACAGCATGGACGTCCTCGTCGTCGCCCTGCGGGAAGGGCCCGAGCAGATGCCCGACTGCCTCCGCACGCTCCTGAAGGTGGAGACGAACATCCATTTCATCTACCCCCTGCTGACCCAGCCCGGTGGGTGCTCCGCGTTGGTTCTCGGGATCGAGGATCATGACTTCGGGAACGAGATGCTCGCGAAGTCCGGTTTCAAGGTGCTGCGGCAGGAAGATTTGAGCCGTTGAGGTGTCTTACTCGTTACTCTCTACTCCTTACTCTTACTCCT
>CAYSZN010000342.1:0-4930 GCA_964435425.1 uncultured Akkermansia sp.
CCATCCATTTCCACCGATTGATCGACCTTGGGGAAGGGGCCGAGAGTGCGAATGGCAGCCTCAGAGCCATTGGGTCTCGATCAAGCGCCCCGCGCAGATTCCCCCCTGAACAGTAGGTTCTCATACAGCCCTTCGGAAAAACCAGCTTGAGTCTTCTGGACCGGCTCTCGCTGCGTCTTGCGACGAAAGGGGGGGAGAAAGGCGGGCTATCCCGAATGGCACGGAATCGGGGTACGTTTGGACGAATCAGATGCATTCGTCGGAACGTTGGCACGTTCCGCTACGCTTCCGTCGCGGAAGATGCGAATCTTCCGTCAGTCGGATGGGGCATCGCTGTCCCCTAACCGAACGCTATTCACCCCACCCCCACATTGTCAATCAGCCGCGTCTTCCCGAAAAACGCCGCCGCGAGCAGCCGTAGCTCGACCTGCCCAAAAGACTCGACCGCTTCCAGACTCGCCGCATTGACGATCTCGAAATAGTCGAGACGGGCCAGGGTCGCCTCGCCGAACGCTTCCAAAAACCCTTCCCGTGCCGCCTGCGGCGTCGCGAAACGGCCTTCGGCGATGCCCCGTGCCGTGGCGGCGAGGGCGCGTTGCAGGATCGGGGCTTGTGCCCTCTGCTCGGGAGCGAGGTAGACGTTGCGCGAACTGAGGGCGAGCCCGTCCTCCTCCCGTACCGTCGCTCCGGCGAGGATGCGGACGGGGAAGTCGAGGTCGCGGACGAGACGGCGGATCACGGCGAGCTGCTGGTAGTCCTTCTCCCCGAAGATGGCGGCGTCGGGCTGGGTCAGCAGGAAGAGCTTCGCCACGACGGTGCAGACGCCGTCGAAATGGCCGGGCCGGCTCACGCCGCAGAGGGTGGTGGAGAGGCGGTCCTCGGTCACGGTGATGGAGCGGTCGCCTTCGTACATGTCGGCGACGACGGGGACAAAGACGGCATCGACCCCGTGCTCGCGGCATTGGGCAAAGTCGGCCTCGAGGGGACGCGGGTAGGCGTCGAAATCCTCGTTCGGCCCGAACTGGACCGGATTGACGAAGATGGTCGCGACGACCTCGCCGCCGAGGGCGTCGGCCTCCTCGCGGGCGCGGTCGAAGAGGCTGGTGTGCCCGCGGTGCAGCGCCCCCATTGTCGGGACGAGGATACGCGGAACGCCGCGCCGGGCCGAAAGCCAGTCGCGGAGAGTGGTTTTGTCAGGAAGCAGCCGCATCGGCGGGAGAGGATCGGGCTTGCTTATGCCGGCGCCCTGCGGTCCTCACCACAGGGCAGGCGGCTCGGCTCCGGCCGCGGTGCTTTTCTGGAGCGGCTTGGCCCCGACCTCCTTGCGCCATTCGTCCAGCAGGCGGGAGAACTCCTCGACGAGCCCGCTTTCGAGCTGCTCGAGGTTGTTGTGCTCCTGCGGGTCGGTGGGCAGGTCGTAGAGCTCCAGGGCTCCGTCCTCGAGGTCCTGGATCAGCTTGTGGTTTCCCTTCCGCACGGCGCTGGCCGGGAAGCCACCCTGGTTCGAGTAGTGCGGGTAGTGGAAGAAGATCGGGCCGCGGTCGAACTTCGCGAAGGGGTTGCGCAGCAGGGGCACGAGGCTGACGCCGTCGAGGTGCTGCTCCGGCTTCGCGGGCAGCCCCGCCATCTCAAGGAGGGTGGGATAGAAGTCGGTGCTCGTGGCCGGCACGTTGCAGACGGTCCCGGCGGAGGCCACCCCTGGCCAGCGGACGGCGAGGGGCACGCGCAGCCCGCCCTCGTAGATCCAGCCCTTGCCCGCGCGGTAGGGCAGGTTCGAGGTGGGATGCCCCTCGTCGGTGGAGAGGCCGCCGTTGTCGGAGGTGAAGACGATGGCGGTGCTGTCGCGCAGGTTCAGGGCGTCGAGCTTGGCGAGGACCCGGCCGACCGCGCTGTCGAAGCTCTCGACCATGGCGGCGTAGATGGCGTGGTCCTGGCGAATGCGGACCGTGCGGGGCTCCTCGGTGTCGGGCCAGACCTGGCGTTCGCGCCCGGCGTCGAAGCTGCCCGCCTCGTCGGCGAAGCCCAGGTCGGCGGCCTTCTTCCGGTATTTCTCGATCAGCTCCTGCGGGGCCTGCAGTGGGGTGTGGACGGCGTAGAAGGAGAGGTAGAGGAAGAAGGGATCCCCCGCCTTCGCCACCTCGTCGAGGAAGGCGGACGACTCCTCGGCCAGCCGCGAGGCGAGATATTCGCCCTCGGGTCCGGGGGCGAGGTTCTCCACGTTCTTGTAGGGCGCGAAGTGGCTGCGGGGATGGCCGTTCGCTCCGCCGCCGCGGTTCAGGTCGAAGCCATGGTCCGTCGGCAGCACGCCCGCGCCCCCGAGATGCCATTTGCCGATGTGGGCGGTGCGGTAGCCGCCTTCCTTGAAGGCCTCGGCGAGGGTGACCTCGGCCGCCGGCAGCTCGTCGACGAATTCGGCGGCGTCGAATTTCCCGGCCCGCTGGCCGGTGAAGAAGTTCGTCGTGCCGAGGCGGGCGGGATGCTTGCCCGTGAGGATGCTCGCGCGCGTCGGCGAGCAGACCGGCGAGGCGGCGTAGAAGTCGGTGAAGACCATCCCGCTCGCGGCGAGGCTGTCGAGGTTCGGCGTCTCGTAGAAGCTCTCGGGATGGTTGAAGCCCACGTCGCGGTAGCCGAGGTCGTCGGCGAGGATGAAAAGAACGTTCAGCTTCTCCTGCGCCGCCGCCGGGAGCGCCAGCAAGGGAAGGAGGAAGGCGAGAAGGACCGGGGCGGGGAAAGGGGAACGGAGCTTCATACGGGTCCGCAAGGATACGCGGTCCGCATGGGCGGCGCAATCGATGTGATCGACTTGTCGTTCCGACACCCCCGGCGCATGCGCGCGACGGGGTTGAAAAAGCGGTATCTTGGCGGTCTGTCACAAAACCCCATGAGATCCCCGACCCAACCCTCTTTGCTCGCCGCCCTGCTCCTTGTTCCGCTCGCCACCGTTCATGCCGCCGATCCGATCGCGGAATGGGTGTCGGGGGGCGGAGGAGCTGTGGGCGACAAGACGCGGGCCGTGGCCTTCGACCGCGAGGGCAATGTCCTCCTCGCCGGCGAGACGACGGACGACGGCCCCTTCGGAGAAGTGAAGCGCACCGGTCTCGGAAAAATGGACTCCTTCCTCGCGAAACTGTCGAAGGACGGCCGCTTTCTCTGGGTGCGCAGCTTCGGCGGCAGTCTGGTGGACCGCGCCTACGGGGTGGTGGCGGACGCCGACGGCAATCTCTACGTGACCGGGCATTTCGAGAGCACCGATGCGCAGATGGATGGCGCGACTGTCCCCAACCAGGGCGAATACGACATTTTCGTGGCCAAATATTCCCCCGACGGCGATCTGCTTTGGCTGAGGACCGCCGGAGGCGCGGGCTACGACTACGGCCACGCCATCGCCATCGACAGCCGGGGCGATCTGGTCGTGTCGGGGGCCGTCGCCGGAGAGGCAAGGTTCGGCGACCAGATCGTGAACGCGGGCGGGACATCCCGACCGATCTTCTGCGCCAAATACAGCCCATCGGGCGAGCTGCGGTGGGTGAAGACGACCTCCGGCGCCTTCAGCGGCAGCGGCCATGGCGTCGGGGTCGATGCGAAGGACGGCATCTACATCGGCGGCAGCGGTGCCGGTTCGGGAGCGATGGGGACGCTCGCCATCGACGCCGGCAAGACTCAGTCCGCCGTCGTGCTAAAGCTGGATCCCGAGGGCAACGGCGTGTGGTTCGCCGCCGTCGGGGGAACGCCGAGCGCGGGATTCCACGAGATCGCGGTCGATGCCGAGGGACGGGTCTGGGGCGCGGGAATGTTCAAAGGCGAGCTCCGGCTCCCGGACGGGACGGTTTCCTCGCAGGACGCCAAGGACAACGACGGTTTCCTCTCCAGCTTCGCCGCCGACGGTACGCTGCGATGGACCCGCGTCCTGCAAAGCCCCGGCACCACCGACTACTGCCTCGGGATCGCGACCGACGGATCGGGCGGCTGTTTTGTCACCGGCGAGTTCTCCGCCACGGCGACCTTCTGCGGGCGCGAGCTCGTCTCGCGAGGCGGTACGGACATCCTCACCGCCGCGCTCGACGGCAAGGGCGATCTGCTGTGGCTCCTCCACGACGGCGGGGCCAAGGGCGACAACGCCTACACCATGGCCTGGCATCCCGACGGGAGGCTGGCCATCGCCGGTGCCTGCGTCGCGCCTGCGACTTTCGGGGACAAGACGCTGGAGGCCGGTCAAAACGCGGACGCCTACGGGGCCGTCTACCGGGTGAAGTGACGCGCCACCCCGCCGTTGAAATTCCCCGCATTTCCCCTTACCCTCCCCTCTCTATGCCACGGAAGGTCCGACTCACCCGCATGATCGGTCGCATGGGCGATGTCGCCCACGATCTGAACTGTCTGCATTTCTCCTCTTTCCGCTCGCCCGAAGGCTGGCAGCCCGACATCACCGCCTACCGCTACGACGACCGCATCGAGATCTGGGTGGATCTCGCCGGAGTGGAGAAATCCGACATCAGCGTCGATGTCCTCTCCGACCGTGTCCGCATCTCGGGCGAACGGCGTCCACCGCTGCCCGCCCGCGACACCTCGGGCCGATGCCGCCAGGTCCTCACCATGGAGATCGAATGTGGACGCTTCGGACGCGAGATCGCCCTGCCCGCCGAGGTGGCCGCCCACCGCGTCACCGCCAAGCAGGAGAACGGCCTCCTCTGGATCGTCCTGCCCCTCGCCTGAGCACCGGGCGCAGGTGGACCTCCCCTCCTCCCCTTTCCCATCCCCTCGGAATGGAAGACTTCGAACAGCTCCTCAACGAATCCTCCGGCGAGATCATCGAGATCTCGACGAGCCGCCCCGGCGCGAAGCTGCCCGAGTGGCGCTCCGACCTGCCCGAGACCATCCCCGTGATGCCCCTGCGCGGCGTCGTCCTCTTTCCCGGCACCGTCGCGCCCCT
>CAYSZN010000343.1:0-4910 GCA_964435425.1 uncultured Akkermansia sp.
CTTTTACCGGGCCTCCGGCCCGGTAAAAGGTAAAAAGTGAAAGGTAAAAGGTCGGGAACCCTTGCAAGGGATATTTTGGACCACGGATGAACACGAATTCACACGAATCCTGTCGGTCAGACATCGCGTTTCCATGAAAACGGCATTCGTGTGAATTCGTGTTCATCCGTGGTCCAAATCAATGCGGAGAATCCGGAGCGCTCGTCAGGCCGATGCCTCATCGAAACTGAGTGAGGAAACGGACGTCGTTCTCGATCAGCAACCTCAAATCCGGAATCCCATACATGATCATCGCGAGGCGATCCAGCCCCATTCCAAAAGCGAACCCCGTCACCTGCTCCGGATCGTAGGCCGCGTCGCCGCGCTTGCGACCGACCTCGGCGAAGACGGCGGGATCGACCATGCCGCAGCCGGCGATCTCGATCCACTTGGCGGCGCGACCGGCCGCCTGGAGCTTCAGATCGACCTCGAAACTCGGCTCGGTGAAGGGGAAGAAGTGAGGACGAAAACGCACCTCCGTCTTCGATCCGAAGATCTCGCGGAAGAAGTATTCCAGCGTGCCCTTGAGGTCGGCGAGGGTGACACGGCGGTCCACGTAGAGTCCTTCGAGCTGATGGAAGGCGCTGAGGTGCGTCGCGTCGATCTCGTCGCGGCGGAAGGCGCTGCCCGGCGCGATGATCCGCACCGGCGGCACCTCCTTCTCCATCGTGCGGATCTGCACCGACGAGGTGTGGGTGCGCAGGAGCTTGCCGTTCTCGAAATAGAAGGTGTCGCTCTCGTTGCGGGCCGGGTGGTCGGCAGGCGTGTTGAGGGCGTCGAAGCAATGCCACTCCGTCTCGATCTCCGGCCCCTCGGCGAGAGCGAAGCCCATGCGGCGCAGCACCTTCACGGCCTCGTCGAGGACGAGCGTCAGCGGATGCAGCCCGCCCTGCGGCAGAGCCCGCGCCGGCAGGGTCGGATCGAGATTGGCGAAGGCGGCGGCGTCCTTTCTCGCGACGAGGTCCGCTGACGTTGCCTCGAGGGCCGTGGTGATGGCCTCGCGGACTTCGTTCAGCTTCTGTCCGACATCCTTCTTCTGATCGGCCGGCACGTCGCGCATCCCCGCCGCGGCCGTCGTCAGGCGGCCCTTCTTGCCGAGGAAGGCGACGCGCACCTCCTCCATCGAGGCCTCGTCGGCGATTCCGGCGATGGCGGCAAGGGCTTCGGTCTGGATGATGTCGAGCTGGGCGAGCATGGAAAGGAGCAAAGAGGGTTGGGTCGGCGAGCCGACAGGGTCAAAGGGCGGCGTGTAGGAAACGCCAAAACGCGGATTCTTCAAGCGGTAGGGACGTCTCGCCGAGGCGTCCGATGTGGCATGGGCTTCCAGCCCATGCATCTTGTGATGACTCAGAAGGCTCCTGATCTCCGTTCGCTCCGATACGACGGTGGTCCGGTTTGCGGCGTCTGGCACGACGCATGGGCAAGATGCCCATGCCACACCGACGAAAAAGCCGGTCGCCCGCTTCCGCAGACGACCGGCTTGTCGAAATCGGTTCTCCGTGGATCAGGCGGTCGCCTTGGCCTTGTCCTCGAGGGCGGCGGAAGCCTTCCCAACGAGAACGGCGAACGCGGCCTCGTCCTTGATCGCGAGATCGGAGAGGACCTTGCGGTCGAGCTCGATCCCGGCGGCCTTGAGGCCCTCCATGAAGCGGGAATAGGTCAGGCCGTTCTGCTTCGCGGCGGCGTTGATCCGCTGGATCCAGAGGCCGCGGAAGGTGCGCTTGCGGACCTTGCGGTCGCGGTAGGCCCACTGCTGCGCCTTGTAGACGGCGTCCTTCGCGGTACGGATGAGTTTGGAACGCGCCGAGCGGAAGCCCTTCGCCTTCATCAGGATGCGCTTGCGGCGCTTGCGGCTTGCGGCCGAGTTGGTTGCACGTGGCATTTGTCTTGTTTCTCCGAGCGGGCTGTTGTTTTTCTTTGGATCGGCCGACTCACCCCCTCATCAGGCGACGGTGGGCGTCTCCGCCGCGCCGCCAGTCGGCTCGATCTTGGGCCGGATCGTCCGGCCCGAACGGCGAAGAGTCATTTCTCTCCAGCCGACGGAGTTCCGTCAGCCGAAGGGAAGGTTCATCTTCAGCGCCTTCTCGTCGGCGGGCGAGACCAGAGTGGCCTGCCCGAGACGGCGGAGACGCTTCGAATTCTTGCGGCGGTTCAAGTGGCGCTTGCCCTGTTTCCGACGCAGAATCCGACCGCTGCCGGTCACCTTGAATCTCTTGGCGACCCCTTTACGTGTTTTGCATTTTCCGGCGATTCTAGCCATAGGGCGGCCACGGTAAGCGTGAAGTCAAGTTTTGCAAGGGTTTTCGGGAGTTGGCTGCGGGGAAATCCGAAATCCGGACGACCGACCATGGCCGTTGTCCGGTCTCACTGTCACGGTTTCAATCCTCGCTGCACGCGCCAGCCATCTTCGCCGACGGGGCCGGCATAGGCACCGCGGAACCGGCGGGCGCCTTTCGGGTTGCCGTCGAAGTCCTCGTCGAAAGCCGTGTCGGACCGGAAGGGCGAGAGATCGAGCGGCGGGCCTTCGCAGTGTCCGGGACGCGGATGGAAGTCGAGCGAGCCGGGATCCACGAGCTGCGCGACGGCATCGGCCGGGTCTCCGGTCACATTGCCGTGCACCCGCTGGATCGAATGGTGCAGCACCAGGGGCTCCCCGGAGGCGAACACGGCATTGCCGACGATGGCATGGCTCTCCGGTGCGGGACCGGCGACACGGATGCCGCGGGCAACGGAGCAGATGGTGTTGTTGTAGACGTGCGCGAGCCGCAGCGGCAGGTCGTGGTCGAGCAGGGCGATGGCGGAGTGCGCCGGGGAGGGACAGCCGAAGAAGAGGTTGTCGTGGATGCTGACGCGGCCGGAGGCCTGGAGCAGCGACTCGCGCGGATTGCCCCAGAACACGTTGCCGTGGATCTCGTAGAGGTCGTCCGCGCCGGGGCCGCTGTCGGGAAAGCCGCCGACGAGCACGCTGGGCCGGTCGCCATCCGGGCTGGGCGCGTCGTTCTTGACGAAGACGTTGTGCCGGATCACGGTGCGGCCAGCCTCCGCCGGGAGGCCGGGCAGGTCGGGGCGCGGCTTCTGGTATTTGATCTCCATGCAGTATCCGACGGGATCCTCGACAAGGTTGTGCTCGATGACGCCATGGATGAAGGGGGAGGTGCCGTCCGAATTGCCGAGGTAGAGCCCGGTGCCGCAGTCCCGGATGGAGTTGCGCCGGATGGTCCAGCCCCATGTCGGCGTCTTGGTGGAGATGCCGACGGACTGCTGGGATCTGTTCCAGCCGGCGATGACGCAGTCCTCGATCCGAATGTGGTGCACGAGGTTCTCCGCCCCTCCCTGGGCGCTGATGCCGTGGAGGGGAGCGCCGGTCCACCCTTCGCCAAGGATGGAAAGCCGCTTCAGCGCCACATGGCTGCACCGGCGGAGCTCGACGCAGTTCGCCACCTGCGTCTGGCGGATCTCGGCGGTCCCCTCGTCCGGCCCCTGGATCGTGATCCAGGCGTCCGGTGTGCCGCGGCAATCGCTGATCGGCAGCCCGCGTTCGTAGGTCCCCGCCGCGAGCTGCAGAGTGTCGCCTGGCTGCAAGGCATCGAGCAACTGGCGGTAGTTGGCGGGCGTGGCGTGCCTCACCTCGCCGGACTGGGCGGCGGAAGCCACGGATAGAAGCAGAAGCAGGGCCTGGCGCATGGGAAAGTCGGGTCATTCAACGAAATCAGCCGTGGCGTGTCAATCCATCCCCCCGCGAACATGGCAGCGCGAATCCGGCGCGTCGCGCTGCGGTCATGCATGACAGGGACTCGCCAGGGGATGCCTCGGCAAAGGGTGGCTCTCGGATGTTTCCGCCGCTTCCTTTGACCCTGGTCCCGGCCGGCTCCGCGGACCATCGTCGAGAATCGCGGGCCGCAGAAGGCCTCCACGCCTCCATGGCGGGTTTCTGGAGCAGGCAAGGGCCCATTCGCCGCATTCCCGCGCCATCCGGCCAGATTTTTCCTTTTCCCCGGGGCACGGGAGCCGCTAAGCTCTGCGAGTTCCCGAACCTCCCCTCCCCTCCCCTTCCCCATGAGCGACGACGCCCCGACTTCCCCGCCCGACGAAGACCTCATCCCGGACGCGGCGGTCCCGGCGGCGGACGGGCCGGACTTGGAAGAGGAGATGGCGGGCAAGCTCGCCGAGGCGCGCGAAACGATCGGCAAAGAGCTGCGCAAGGTCATCATCGGGCAGGACGAGGTCGTCGAGCAGATGCTGATCGCCCTGCTCTCCGGCGGCCACTGCCTCGTCACCGGAGCGCCCGGCCTCGCCAAGACCCTGCTCGTCAGCACGCTCGCGAGAGTGTTCGATCTCTCGTTCAACCGTATCCAGTTCACCCCCGACCTGATGCCCTCGGACATCACCGGCACGGAGATCCTCGAGGACACGGCCGAAGGAAAGCGGGAGCTCGTCTTCGCAAAGGGGCCGATCTTCGCCAACCTCATCCTCGCCGACGAGATCAACCGCACCCCGCCGAAGACCCAGGCCGCCCTGCTCGAGGCCATGCAGGAGAAGCAGGTTACCGTGGCCGGGACGAGCCTGCCTCTCGACAAGCCTTTCTTCGTCCTCGCCACGCAGAACCCCATCGAGATGGAGGGCACCTATCCCCTGCCCGAGGCCCAGCTCGACCGCTTCATGTTCAACATCGTCATCGACTACCTCAGCGAGGACGAGGAGGTCGCGGTCGTCTCGCAGACGACCGGGGCCGGACCCGAGGAGGTAAAGGCGGTCTTCACCGGCGCCGACCTCCTGAAATGCCATCAGGTCGTGCGCCGCGTCCCCATCGCCGAGGAAGTGGTGCGCTACGCCGTGCGCCTCGCCGCCAACTCGCGTCCGGGCCAGAAGCA
>CAYSZN010000344.1:0-4900 GCA_964435425.1 uncultured Akkermansia sp.
AACAGCTCCATCTGTCCCGGAGTCCTCCGCCGGAACGCCGCCGTCGAGAGCGGGACGCGGGGGCGGTCGAGACCGGCGCGGCGTTTCGAAATACGCAGGAGCTGGGCAATCTGCTCGGCGAGGGGACCGGTGCCAGTCATGCGGCTGCCGTAGTCGGTGTCGTTGAGCCTGCCGTCCCGGACTTCGCGGATACGGGCGAGGATCAAGTCCTTTCGCCCCGGCTCGAAGCGCTCGAGCCAGGCGGCGAAGACGTCCTTCACCGCGTAGGGGAGGCGCAGTATCGTGCCCGAGGCGGAGCTGGCCCCGTGCGCGGCGGCGGCCTCCGCCAGCGCGGGGATTTCGTGGTCGTTCAGGCCGGGGATGATCGGGGCGATGGACGCGCCCACGGGGATGCCCGCGTCGCTCAGCGTTCTCATCGCGGCGAGCCGGGCGGCGGGGCGCGAGGCACGGGGCTCCAGTGCCGAGGCAAGCTCGGCGTCGAGGGTGGTGAGGGAGAGGACCACCTTCACCGCATGGTGGGCCGCCAATTCGGCGAGCAGGTCGAGGTCGCGCGTGACGAGGGCGTTCTTGGTGATGATCCCGACGGGCTGGCGGAAATCGACCAGCACGGCGAGGCAGCGGCGGGTGATCTCCAGCCGCCGTTCGATGGGCTGGTAGCAGTCCGTGACGCCGCTGCACGCGAGTGGGGTGGGACGCCAGCTCTTTTTCGCCAGCTCCTCCTCCAGCAGCTCGGGGGCGCGCTCCTTCACGAGGATGCGGGATTCGAAATCGATCCCCGAGCTGTAGCCGAGGTATTCGTGGTAGGGGCGGGCGTAGCAGTACGCGCAGCCGTGTTCGCACCCCCGGTAGGGATTGAGGCTGTGGGTGAAGCCGATGTCCGGGCTGGTGTTCGAACTGAGGATGGACTGGCTGTCGTCGCGGAGGAACTCGGTGCGGACGCGGCGGGGCTCGAAGTCGGGATCGGTCGTCGCGATCTCCTCCCACGCTCCGTCGTCACTCTCGATGGAGAGCCGCTCGAAGCGGTTGGGTGGATTCTCGACGGTGCCGCGGCCACGATGGGAGAGGTGGATACTCATAAATATTCAAATGAACACTTTTCTGGAAAATGGTCAATCGAAAAGAACCATGCCGGTCTCCGTGGGGCAGGGGAGGGCGGACCTCCGCTATCGCGGGGAAATCCAGGTTGCGGCGTCGATCCGCGCGAGCCACGATGCACGACTGAACCGCCATGACCGAACGCCCGACCGCCGTCCGCCACTGGATCCTCGCCGCGACCACTGCCGCGGCCTTCCTCATGTATCTCGACCGCATCTGCATGGCGGCGATCATGAACTCGGATTCCTTCAAGCAGGACATCCCGCTCGATTCGCTGATGGACGGATGGATCAAGGGGGCCTTCTTCGCCGCCTATGCGATCGGACAGCTTCCGGCGGGCTATCTGGCGGTGCGTTTCGGTGCCCGTCCTCTGATGTCGGTCTACATCCTGCTCTGGTCGGGCTTCACCGTCCTGACGGGCTTCGCGACGGGAGCGGTCTCGCTGCTGCTCGCCCGGATCGGCTGCGGGCTGGCCGAGGCCGGGGCCTACCCGATCAGCAGCGGCCTCCTCGCGCGTTGGTCGGAGTGGTCGAAGCGAGGCTTCACCAGCAGCGTGGTTTCGCTGGGCGGGCGGGTCGGCGGTGCGATCGCGCCCTGGCTGACGGTGACGGTGATCGCGGGCTTCGGCAGCTGGCGCTGGGCGGGATGGATCTACGGGATCGCCGGGGTCTTCTTCGCGCTCTTCTTCTGGAGGGTCTTCCGGGAGCGTCCGCAGGAGCATCCCAAGGTGAACGAGGCCGAGCTCGCCCTGCTGGAGGCGGGACGTCCTCTGGAAACGGAGGCAGGGGAGAAGAAAGCCTACGTCTTCCCTTGGCGGCTCGCCCTGACCCATCGCAGCCTGTGGATGAACTCGGGGGCGCAGTTCTTCACGAACCTTGGGTGGGCGTTCCTTGCCGTTTCGCTCTCGAAGTATCTGATCGAGGTGAAGGGCGTCGAGAAATCCCTCGCCGAGACGATCAACACGCTGGCCCTTTCCATCGGCATCCTCGGGCTGGTCGTCGGCGGGTTCTTCACCGACGCCTGCCTGCGGAAATGGGGCGTGCGGCTCGGGCGCATCATTCCGCTGGCGGGTTCGCGCTTTCTCGCGGCGTTTTTCTTCGTGGTCGCGATGGCCTTGGACAATCCATGGGCGCTGATGGCTGCGTTCGGGATGGCGGCCTTCTCGACCGACTTCGGCCTGCCCGCGCTCTGGGCCGGGCTTCAGGAGATGTGCGGCAAGCACACGCCCCCGCTCTTCGGCTGGGCGAACATGTGGGGAAACATGGGCGCGGCAGTCGGGATCTGGGTGCTGCCAGTGGTGATCCGGACGCTCGACCGCAACGGCGACTGGCGCGAGGGGCTGATCTTCTGCGCGGTGGCCTTCGTGGTGTCGGGACTCTTCTGCCTCGGCTTCAATGCGGAGAAGCGGATGGAGGAGGCGTGAGGTGGGAGGAGTTGCGGGTCATGGGTGGATAGGGCCACGCCTACAACGGGAGCCGTAGCGAAGTTCGTGAGAGCTTCGGCGGGGCGTCGTGTGGAATGCCGGTCGGGAGAAGCTCTCACGAAATGATCCATGCTTTAACTGGGCTTGTTGGAATGTTTGAACCACAATCGGAGCGAACCAAGGAGGGGCGACATTCCTGTCGCCCGTCTGGCCGGGCCGGGCTTGCCGGGCGACAGGAATGTCGCCCCTCCTTGAGCCTTTTTGCAGCCGTCCTACCACCTTGGTGGGAACCGGTCCCGCTCAGCGGTCGGAGCGGAAGAAGCTTTCTCCGCGCGGGCCGTACTGGTGGAAGTTTTCGTAGCGGATCTCGAACTCTCCGGATTCGGAGAATTCTTTCTCGCGATCCCGCAGCCAATCGTCCAGGATGCGGTCGTTGGGAAAGAAGGACCACCATCCCGGAGCTGGATCGACAGGGTCGGTCGGATCACTTGGGAGGGTCGGACTGGGTCCTGCCGGGGGCGTGACTCCGGGGCCGTTCCCGCCGCCGGGAGTGACGCCTCCGCCCGGAGGGGTGAGGCCGGCACCCGCGACGAGGGTGATGGTGTCGTAGTAGAAGGCATAGCCCGCCGCGTTCGAGGGTGCGGGGCCGGTGTCGAAGACGTTCCCATGCTCGTTGGGGGAGGAGGGGGTGTCGCCGAGGATATGGATGGTGTGTTCGTCGTCCCGCTGATGGTCGTAGGGATCGGGAGCGGCTCCGGGGAAGACCGCGCCGTTGAGCAGGGCTCCGGCGGCGATTCCATTGTTGACCCGCTGCGGCAGGTAGAAGCGCAGGCCATCGGCCCCGTGGAATTCGCTTTGCCCATCCGCGAGGAGGGTGCCGCTGGACGGGTCGGCGGGGTCGGTGGTGCCGACGGCGATCTGGGTGTCGCCTCCGGTGGTGGAGGCGGTGCTGGCGGCGTTGAGGTGGCCGATCATCCCATCGGTCAGCGAGAGATCGGTGGCCACGGCCACGCGGATGTCGCCGGTGATCTCGAGAACCGGGGCGACGGGAACGAGGGCGCCCTGTAGGTCGTGTCCATGCCCGATCTTCGCGTAGGCGGAGTCCGCTCCGTTGGGCGCGGCGAGGGCGAGGTGGGCGCCCGAGGGCACGGAGAGGGCTCCTCCCATGCGGGCGTGCGAGGCATGCCCGAAGTGCCCGATCTGCGAGTAGGCGAAGAGCCCTCCGCCTCCAGCGAGATCGAGGCCGCCCAGGGCTTGGACGCCGATGGTGCCGGTGAGCGAGGAGCTGGTGGAGTTGAAGCCTCCATGCCCGATCTGGGCGTTTGCGCTTCTTCCGGAGCCACCGAGCAGGGTCAGCGTGCCGGAGGCCTCCACGAGGATGCTCTGGTGGGAGGCCATGCCGTTGAAGCCGTAGCCGCCATGGCCGATCTGGGCGGTCGTGGCGATGCCGCCTCCGCCGAGGAGGCCGATGTCGTCCCCTGCGGTCACGGCGATGGCGCCGATGGCGGTGTTCGAGGCCTGGCGTCCTCCGTGTCCGATCAGGACGGAGCCACCGAGGTTGTCTCCCGCCTCCAGCAGCAGGTGCGTGGCCGCCGTGACGCGGAGATCGCCGGTGGAGAGGCCGCCCGCTCCGGCGCCTCCGTGACCGATGTGGGCCGCGCCGTCCTCGCCGGCCCCGGCGCGCAGGACGATTTCCGCTCCGGCGGTGACATCGACGTTGCCAGTGCGCGAACCGCCCAGCACCGCGCCGCCATGTCCGATCTGGGCCGAGGCGCGGGAGCCTTCTCCGCCGAGCAGCTCGATCGAGCCGCCCGTGGTCACGGTGATGTCGCCGATCGCCTGGACCGATGCGCTCGTGTAGGCGGGGCCTCCGTGGCCGATCATCGTGTAGCTCTCGAGAGTCTGTCCGGAGGAGAGCGTCAGGTTGCCGCCCGCCTCGACGAGGATCGCCCCGGAGAGGGTGGTGCTGCCCATCGTGTCCCGTTCCCCTCCATGGCCGATCTTGGCGAAGGAGGCGAAGCCGGTCTGATCGACGCCGCTCCAGGTGCCGCCGGTTCCGGTCGAGCCGACGCCGTAGCGGTTGGCCTCGAGGAACACGTCGTTGAGGGCGGAGACCCGGATGTGCCCGGTGGCCGCATCGCTGGCGGATCCTCCCGTGTCGGCGCGATTGTAGCCGATCTGCGAATACTTGTTGGCCCCGAGATTGACGCCGCCGGTCTGGGCGGAGCCCCAGACATGCACGTCGTGGGCTGCCACGTTGGTCTGTCCCGTGCGGCTGCCCACGGCCACGGAGCGATCGGCGGCGGCCAGGGTGGAATCGGCCCCGACCCACACGCTGCCTCCGCCGTTCCCGTAGGATCCCGCGGTGGCGAAGAGTCCGGC
>CAYSZN010000345.1:0-4870 GCA_964435425.1 uncultured Akkermansia sp.
GTTGTTCTCCACGGTCACCGCGATGCCTTCGGGAATGGGATGGAGCACCGGATGGGAGAAACCGAGGCTGAGGTCGAGGGCCTTGCCCTTGACGGCGGCACGGAAGCCGACCCCGATGATCTCGAGCTCCTTGGTGAAGCCCTGCACCACGCCCTCGACCATGTTCGCGACGAGACTGCGGGCGGTGCCGTGCATGGCGCGGACCTCGCGGTCCTCCGAACTGCGGGTCACCCTCAGGGTGCCGCCGTCCTGCTCGATCCCGAGACCGCTGGGAAGGCTCCAGCGGAGCTGCCCCTTCGGTCCCTTCACCGAGACTTCTCCGTCTCCCTGGACGTTGATCTCCACCTTCTCCGGGAGGGTGATCTGCTTTCTACCGATACGCGACATGATTTTGCGGTGTTTGGAATTCCGTTCGGATGCGGCGCCTCACCAAACGAGGGCGAGAAGTTCGCCGCCAAGGTTGTGCTTGCGGGCCGTATGCCCGGCCATGATGCCTTTCGGCGTGGAAACGATGGCGATGCCCATGCCTCCGAGGACCTTGGGGATGTCCTCGCAGCCGACATAGCGGCGCAACCCCGGACGGCTCACCCGCTTCATCCCCTTCAGGGCCGGGGTGTGGCCGGCGTAGCGCGGCTTGGCCTTGATCTGGGCACGCGGCCCCTCGCCGGTCTTCTCGAAGGACCAGAGGTAGCCCTCCTCCTTGAGGATGCGGGCGATCTCCTCCTTCACTTTCGAGTAGGGAGCGGTGAAATCCTCCTTGTGCGCCATCGTGGCGTTCTTGAAGCGAGCGAGGAAGTCGGAGATGGGATCGGAGACGACGGCCATGGTTCCAGTAGGGATGGGATGGATGGTTACGAAAGGGTGGATTACGCGGCGGCACCGGTTTTGCGGAAGGGGAAACCGAGGAGCTTCAGCAGCTCGCGGGCCTCGCTGTCGGTCGACGCGGTGGTCACGATGGTGAGGTCGAAGCCGATGGTGCGGGTCACCTTGTCGATTTCGATTTCGGGGAAGATGGTGTGGTCGGAGACACCACAGGTGTAGTTGCCGCGCCCGTCGAAGGACTTCGTCGGAAGGCCGCGGAAGTCCCGGATGGTCGGAGCCGCGACATTGATGAAGCGGTCGAGGAACTCCCACATCCGTGCGCCGCGCAGCGTCACACGCGCACCGACCGTGTCGCCGGCGCGGAGCTTGAAGTTCGAAATGGCGTTGCGGGCCTTCGTCGACACGGCGCGCTGGCCGGTGATCTTTCCAAGATCCTCGATCACCGCCTCGGAGGCAGCCTTGCGGTCCTCCGCCTTGCCGAAGCCGACGTTGAGCACGACCTTCTCGATCACCGGGATCCGGTGGACGTTGTCGTAGGCGAACTTCTCCTTGAGGCCGGGCACGGCCTTCTCCTTGTAAACCGTCTTGAGCGCGGGTTCCATAACCTTGATTCCTCGATGCGTGGGATTAGTTGGCGGCCAGCTTCACATTCGAGATGTGAATGGGGCCTTCCTTTTCGACGATGCCACCCTCGGGGCGGTCCTGGGTGGGCTTGGCATGTTTCTTGATCAGGCGGACGCCCTCCACCAGCACCTGGGACTTCTCCGGGAAGACTTGAAGGACCTTTCCCTTCTCGCCCTTGTGGTTGCCGGTGATGACGACCACTTCGTCGCCTTTTTTGACGTGGGTTTTGACTCGCTTGGCCATGGTGTTGCCCTTTCGGAAATGGGGAGTGGGATCAGAGGACCTCGGGAGCGAGGGAAACGATCTTCATGAAATTCTTCTCGCGGAGCTCGCGGGCGACCGGACCGAAGATGCGGGTCCCCTTGGGATTCTTGTCCTTGTCGATGATCACGATCGCATTGTTGTCGAAGCGGAGGACCGAGCCGTCGCTACGGCGGATCGGGGCGGAAGTGCGCACGACGACGGCACGGACGACGTCGCCCTTCTTCACGTTGGCGGTCGGGATGGACTCGCGGATGTGGGCGGTGACGATGTCCCCGACGTGGGCATGGCGGGACCGGGTGCCGAGCACCCCGATCATCTTGGCGACGCGGGCACCGGTGTTGTCGGCCACCTGCACCTTGGATTCCATCTGGATCATGGCTAGTAGAAATGGGTAGGGAGTTCGGTCGGGATGGGACGAAGCGGAGGAGAGAGCCTCAGTGCGAGAGCACCTCCTTGAGCTTCCAGCACTTCTTCTTGCTGATCGGGCGGGTTTCCTCGATGAGGACGCGGTCGCCCACCTTGGCATCGCCGTTCTCGTCGTGAGCGAAGAACGTGGAGGTGCGCTTCACGATCTTCCTGAAACGCGGATGGGGGACGCGGCGGCGCACCTCGACCACGATCGTCTTCTGCATCGCATCGGACGTGACCACGCCCACGCGGGTCTTGCGCAGACCGGGCTCGCTCTTGTTCTCTGACTCACTCATCGTTGCTGCTGGAAAAAGGATTGGGTTCTAGGACGCGGAAGGATCACGCGCGTCCGTCGCGCTTGGCCGTGAGGAAGGTCTCGATCCGGGCCACCTCGCGGCGGGCGGTGCGGATGCGGGCGGGGTTCTCAAGCTGGCCCGCCTCCTTCTGGACGCGGAGCATGAGGGATTCCTCTTTGAGCTCGCGACGACGGGCCGTCAGCTCGTCGACAGTCAGCTCGCTCAATTTCTTGGTGGACTTGGACATGGGTGTCTCCTCGGATCGGGATTTAAATCATTGTTCGGCGCGGCTCACGAAGCGGCAGCGGATCCCGAGCTTGTTGGATGCGAGGCGCAGGGCCTCCTTCGCGGCGGACTCCGGCACACCGGAGATCTCGAACATCATCGTGCCGGGACGGACCACGGCCACCCAGGCGTCGACAGGGCCCTTGCCCTTGCCCATCCGGGTTTCGGGGGGACGGGCCGTGATCGGCTTGTGGGGGAAGATGCGGATCCAGACCTTCCCTTTCCGCTTGAGGTAGCGGTTGATGGTGATCCGGCACGCTTCGATCTGGCGGTTCGTGATCCAGCCACGACCGAGGCACTGGAGGCCGAACTCACCGAAGCTCACTTTGGTTCCGCGCGTTGCGTTGCCCGCACGGCTGCCGCGGTGCGTCTTGCGAAATTTCACTCGTTTGGGGATCAGGGGCATGGCTAGTCTCCTGGGATGTTAGAATTCGAATGGATGCGGGCGCATCAGGCACCCGTCTGTTCGCGGCGAGGCGGACGAGGACCACCGTGTCCTCTGGGACCGCCCTCGCGGCGGGGACGCTTCGGCCCTTCGCCGGGCACTTCCTCCTTCTTGGTGATCCAGACCTTCACCCCGATGATTCCCCAAGTGGTCTCGGCCTCGGCGAAGCCGTAGTCGATGGGGACGCGGAGCGTCTGGAGCGGCACCTTGCCTTCGCGGTAGGCCTCGGCACGGGCGATGTCGGCACCACCAAGGCGGCCAGCGGCACGGATACGGATGCCGTCGGCACCGAAGTCCATCGCCGTCTGAATGGCCCGCTTCATCGCGCGGCGGAAGGAAACGCGTCGTTCGAGCTGGGTCGCGACCTGCGCCGCCACCCAGGAGGAGTCGAGCTCGGGCTGGCGGATCTCGCTGATGTCGATCTTCACCTGGGCACCGTTGCACATCTTGCTGATGTCGGCGGTCATCACCTCGATCTCCTGACCGCGCTTGCCGATGATGAGTCCGGGGCGGGACGTGTGCAGAGTCACCCGGACGCTGTTCCAGGCCCGTTCGATGACGACGCGCGAGACGGCCCCCTTCTGAAGGCGCTTCTCAAGATAGCGGCGCACCCTGAGGTCGGCGTGGAGCTGGTCGGCATAGTCTCCCTGAGGCGCATACCAGCGCGACTGCCAATCCTTGCTGACGGCGAGCCGGAAACCGATCGGATGTACTTTCTGTCCCATAATGAAAAAACGTTGATTGGCGGATCAGTTCCCCTCTTTGCCCTCCGCGAGCTCCTTCGCCTGGGCGATCCAGTTTTCCCGCTCGACGCGACCTTTGGACGAAAGGAGTTCCTCGAACTCCTCGACATTCCGTTCGGTCCAGTTCGCGATCTGCTCGAATCGGTAGATGCCGACGGAGTTGAGCTTTTCCTCGAGAACCGGCCCGACGCCGCTGATCAGTTTCAGGTCGTCGGTTTCGGCAGGGGGGGAGTCATAGACCATTCCGCGCGCTTCGTCAAGCCTTGCCGTTCCGGCAGCGGCGGATTTCGCCTCGGTCTTGGCCTTTGCCGCCGGCTTGGCGGTCTCGGCGGCAGCCTTGGGAGCGGTCTTCTCGGCACGGGCCGACTTGGCGCCACGGGCTTTTTTCTCCTCCACCGGCGCGCCCTCGTTCGAGAGGACCACGGTGAGGTGGCTGGTGCGCTTGCGGATCGACGCGGCGGAGCCACGGGCACGCGCCTTGAAGCGCTTGAAGGTCGGACCCTCGCCAACGACGGCGCTCTTCACGAAGAGGCCCTCGACGGGAAGCTCGAAATTGTTCTCCGCATCGGCCAAGGCGGTCTTCATCGTCTTCGAGAAGAGCACCGCTCCCTTGCGCGGCGTGAAGTTCAGGAGGTCGAGCGCGTCGGAGACGGGCAGTCCCTGAATCTCGCGGGCCACGTCGCGGGCCTTGCGCGCGGAGATTCGGGCATATTTGTAGGTCGAGGTGACGTCCATGGTTCTAGTCGGGTTGATCGCTTATAAAGGGTTCTGTTCTGGAAGAAGACGGACTCCGTCTCCGATCTCCACCTCGCCCGCTTCGGCGAGACGGTCCTGGAGCACTGCGCCGGCGATGGAGTCTCGCACATCGACGACGAGGGCGGAATAGAGGGGACGCTCTTCGCGGAGGACCGCGATGGGGGTGCCGACGCGCAGTCCGCTGCGGCGCCCCGCGTCGAAGACGACGAGGCCGATGCCGCCATCGA
>CAYSZN010000346.1:0-4855 GCA_964435425.1 uncultured Akkermansia sp.
CGTTCGCGAAGTCGCCGAACTGGGCCTCCCAGAGGACGAGAGCGTCGGGCGCGTGGAGGGTGTAGCCATACTCGAAGCCGAGGACCGCGAATTCGGACAGATGGCTGTTGTAGACCCACAGCTTGGCCTTCTGCTTGACCTCGAGGTGGTTCAGCGGCGTGTAGCGCTGGCGGGTCTCGGGATCGTAGAGGACGGCGTGGCGGTGGCTGAAGGTGCCGCGGCGGCAGTCCTGGCCGGAGAGACGCACCGCGATCCCCTCCTGGATCAGGGAACCGAAGGCGAGCGCCTCGCCGAAGGCCCAGTTGATGCCCTGTCCCGTCTCGATCGCCTCGCGGCGGGGCTTGAGGAAGCGCGCCTCGAGCTTGGGGTTCACCTTCACGGTGCCGCGCACCTCGGAGATGCGGCGACCGATGGTGCGGAGCGCCTCGGTCTCGACGCCGGTGTCGACGGGGGCGTGGGAATACTCGGGCTGCGGCGGATCGGCTGGCTCCCCGAGGGTGTGGTCCGTGCCCTGCTCGATCGCCTCCTGCAGCTCCGCCATCTCTCCATCGAGCTTGGCCTGGTATTCTCCCTCGATCGCATCGGCCTCCTGGACCGTGATCTCCCCGGAATCGGTCAGCCGCTGGCGGAAGAGCGCGAGGGGCGTGGCATGCTGGCCGATCTCGCGATAGGTCTTCGGCAGGGTGAAGGCGGGCTCGTCGCCCTCGTTGTGCCCGTGGCGGCGGTAGCAGACGATGTCGACGACGACGTCCCGCCCGAAGCGCTGGCGGAAGTCGAGGGCCAGCTCCGTCACGTAGAGCACGTCCATGGGGGAATCCCCGTTCACATGGAAGACGGGGGCCTCGATCATCTTCGCCACATCGGTGCAGTAGGCGGAGGATCTCGCGTCCTTCGGTGTCGTGGTGAACCCGACCTGGTTGTTCACGACGAGATGGATGGTGCCCCCGGTGCGGTATCCGAGGAGCTGGGAAAGGTTCAGCGTCTCCGGCACGCTCCCCTGCCCCGCGAAAGCCGCGTCGCCGTGGACGAGGACGGGAACGACGTTGTCCCGCTCCACGAAGGAGTCGCGCCGCTGGGGGTCGCGCGCGCGCTGCCGGGCCCGCGCCTTGCCCTCGACGACCGGGCTGACCGCCTCGAGGTGGCTGGGATTCGCCGCGAGCTGGATCTTCACCAGCTTGCCGTCGACCTCCTGGTCCGACTCGAATCCAAGGTGGTACTTCACATCGCCGTCCCCCGCGACGAGGTTCGGCACGTAGTTGTCGGAAAACTCGTAGAGCAGCATCGTCAGGGGCTTGCGGAGCAGGTTCGCGAGCACATTGAGACGGCCGCGGTGGGCCATGCCCACCACCATCTCCTCGATGCCGCATTCCGGGAACCTCCGCAGAAGGCCGTTCAGCGCGACCATCAGGGAATCGCCCCCCTCGAGGGAGAAGCGCTTCTGCCCCACGTACTTCCGGTGGAGGAACTTCTCGAAGAGCTCGGCCTCGGCGAGCCACTTCAGCGCCAGCACCTTCTTCTCCAGAGGCGGTGCGGGATGGTCGATGCGCGTCTCGATGCGCTTGAGAAGCCAGTTCCGCACCTCGGGCGTCTGCACGTGCATGATCTCGAAGCCGATGCTTTCGCAATAGGTGCGGCGGAGCCGGTCCACCATCTCGCGCAGCTTCATGCGCCGTCCCTTCTCGTAGAGCTCGGTCGAGACCTCCTCGTCGAGCTGCGAGGGGTGGAGCCCGAGATGCTCGAGGCTGAGAAGCGGCTGGATCGGAGGCGTGTCCTCGAGCGGGTCGAGCCAGGCGGCGGTGTGCCCGAGCGTACGGAACGCATTGATGAGCGACACGATGCGGGCATGGGTGGCCAGATCGTCGGCGCTGGCCCCAGCGGCGGAGGGCTGGGCGGCGGCGCCCGTCTTCGGCGGCGCGGGCTGGGCCATGCCCAGCTCGAACCCCTCGAAGAACATGGCCCAGTTCTGGTCTACGGACAGGGGATCCCTCTTCCAATCGGCGTATTTCTGGTCGATCAGATCGACATTCGCCCGGGCGGAAATGGTATGGCTCATTGAATGGCTTTGCGAAAAAGGAAGCTCGCTTCAATCCGTCTGACTTGCTAGGGAAACTTTCTGGTATTTGTCTGAAATTCCATACCCTCTCCACCTCCGATTTCCAGCCAATGGAGGGATGGCCTGCAAACTCCCGAAGGACGCGCCAACGCTGTCGCCGCGTCCATTGGACGCGGGATGGACGTTCTCCCGACGCCCGACCGAGGGCCGGTGGCCTCGGCTTGTCCACGGGGCTCTCCTCTCGGAATGTTCCTGCCCTCGAAACACGGCTTTGCCCATCCTCCTAGCAGGAGTAGCCACCTACTTTGTCTTCACCTGGACGGAAGCGGCGTCTCCGATGGCGGGACGGAAGGTGGAGGACGCCGAGACCGGCAGCGTCAGTGTCTTCCTGAGGATCGAGGTGCGACCGACCTTCCGCTTCGTCAGCTTCTTCTTGTTCGGCTTCACCGCGATCCGGATCGGGACGCTCCCCGCTCCGTTCGCCACCTGCGGCGTCCGGTAGCTTCCGGCCAGCAGCGAGGCGGTGGCGTTGCCCGTCGGAGCGTGGTAGGTCACCTTGAAGAAGCCGTTCCCCTTCCCCGCCTTCGCGCGGATGGCATCGGGCAGGTTGCCCGCGTTGCCCACCGCCGCATAGGCGGTCACAGGCTTGGCCTTCTTCGAGACGAGGGTCACAAACTGCCGGGAGGGCAAATGGACGTTCCTGCCCATCAGACGGGACGGCGAGGCTCCCACCGCCACATCGGGGCGAGTCGCCGCCACCATCCTCGCATCGAGCATCAGCCGGTAGCCCTGCGCCTCCCCTTCGTCCGGCTGGCGGTAGACTTCCAGCAGGTAGTCTCCCGCGTGGAGGAGCTGCACAAACGCGACGTCGGCCTCGCCTTCGAAGCTGGCGATCACATCGCCCTGCAGATTCCGCAACTCGGCCCACAAGGAGGTGTCCCCCTCGGTGGAGAAGGAGACGAAGCGCGACTCCGCAAGGGTGAACTGGAAGCGCTGGCGGTCGTCGGAGAGAATCTCGCGGTCGAGGATGGCCGTTCCCCCGGTGAACTCCGCGATCGAGGCCGTGATGAAGACGGCGCTTTCGCCATAGGCCGTTCCAAGCGAATTGACGGCGTAGGCACGGGCATAGTGGACCGTGTTCCCGCTCAGACCGGTGGCGGGGACGGCAAAGCCCCCCTCCCCTGGAGTGGCGGCGGGCAGCGCCGTCCCGCTGTCCAGAGTCGGATCGGGCGAGGTGCCGTAGACCACGCCGCGCATGGTCACCGCCCGTCCGCCATCGTGGATCACCTCGCCGCCGAGGGTGGCGGAGGTGCCGCCGATGCCCGAGGCGGGGGCTGTGGTCACGTTCGGAATGGTGGCCTCGGCATAGGCGACGGAGTCGATCCAGGCACGGGACTCGCCTGCCGACGAACCGCGGACGTAGGTCCAGCGGAGAAGGTGGCTGCCCTCCCCGATCTCGACGGTTGACTCCTCCCATCCGCCGGTGCCGCTGCGGACAAGGGCTTCGGTGTCACCGACGGTGAGACTCAGACGGTCGGCTTCCTCGGTTCCGGTCGTCTTCCAGCGGAAGCTCAGATTGCCCGGCCCCTCCACGACGGTCTCCATCCAGGCCGTCTCGCCCTGAGCCAGCACGCCGCTCTCGGCAGCGTCCTCGCCATCGTGCGCGATGCCGGTCTGAGCAAACCAGGGTTCGGCTCCGCCGGATTCCCATGTCAGATCGGGATGGTCGAGAGCCTCGGACAAGGCCAGGGAGACGGAGCGGACGGGACGGAGTCCAGCACTCCCGGAGTGCAGGGCAGGGTCGGCATCGGCAAGAGCGGACAGTTCGCAGGCGTCTGCGGCGTCCTGCCACGAGCCACCGCGCAGGAGGCGTTGGCCGGGATTGCCGACGGGGGCATCCCACATCCACTCGGCTACGTTGCCGGCGACGTCGTGAAGGCCGAGACCATTGGGTGTCTTGCCCCCGGTGGGCTGCGTTCCACCGCTGGAAATGCCGGAATGCCAGCCGAGCTCGTCGAGGTTGCCGCCTCCGGGATAGAGGCTGGGCACCCCACCGGCTCCTCCTCGGGCAGCGAACTCCCACTCGGCAGCGGTGGGCAGACGGTAGCCGCCCGCTCCGAAATCGAAGTCCAAGTCGGCGGGCGAGGCGGGGGTTCCCTCCTTGAAGACGGTCCCATCCACACGGTAGGCAGGAGCGAGGGAGCGGCCCGAAACCGCATTCTCCCATTCGGTGCGGGCGTTGCACCACTTGACGGCGTCGAACCAACTCACCCCGGTGACGGGACGGTCGCCGGTGGCGGCGGAGCCGACTCCGCCGAAATCGTAGCCCGCGTTCTCCTCGGCCCAGGCGACGACGGCGGCCCACTGGCTGCCGGTGACCTCGTAGGCCCCGATCCGGAAGGTGGGCACGGAGAGTTCGCCTAGGGCGGAGAGGGCGGGCAGGATGCCTCCAGAGACGGTCACGGAGCGGGCGGGATCGTCCACGACGAGGATCCCGCTGGCGGAGCCCTCGTAGCGGGGATCGACGGAGGCGGCGGCCACGGTGTAGGTGCCGACGGCGGAGGGAGCCCCGGGACCTTCATCGTAGGCCACCTCCACGGCGAGGCCCGGCGGATCGGTCGTCACGAGGACTTCGCGGGCCGTGCCGTCGGCGACCTGGTGGAGGCGCGAGAGGGTCACCGTGGCCGTCGCGGCGGCGACCGTGAAGGTGTGCGCCACCTCGGGGGCGGACTGGTAGTTCGTGTTGCCCGCCTGCCTGGCCCTGACCGTGACCTGCCCCGGACCGGTGAAGCTGAGCTGGTT
>CAYSZN010000347.1:0-4853 GCA_964435425.1 uncultured Akkermansia sp.
CCGTCCTGGGCGGTCGCGGAAGCCGCGAGGGCGAGGGAGAGGGCGCAAAGAAGGGTGGGTTTCATCTCGCTTTCTTCGGTCGGATGGGTGGATAATGGAGGTCGAAACCGCAATCTGACAACGAATGCACCGTAGACAATTCGCAAAACCGGCGGGATCAGGGACTCTTGCCCTAGCCCTTTTCCTTTTGACCTTCGCCGCTCTGTCCATGAACGCCCCCGTCCACGCCGAACCCGCCGCCACGGAACCGCTCGTGATCGCGCATCGCGGGGCTTCGGCGGTGGCACCGGAGAACACCGCCTCCGCCATCCGCGAGGCGATCCGTCTCGGGGCTCGGGTGATCGAGTTCGACGTCCGTGTCACGAGCGACCGCGAGCTGGTGCTCTTCCATGACAAGGAGCTGGATCGCGTCGCGGGCCGTCCCGGCACGATCGAGGCGAGCGACTGGGCCACGGTGAAGACTTTCGATGTAGGGAAATGGTTTCAGAACGGGGATTTCACCGGCGAGCCTGTGTTGCGCTTCGACGAGGCGGTGACGCTCTGCCTCGACGGCGGGGCCACGCCTCTGATCGAGCACAAGACTGGCGAGGCGGGCGAGTATGCCAAGGTGATCCGCGCGCTCGGGGCGGAGGAACGGGTCATCGTGCAGAGCTTCGACTGGGAGTTTCTCCACCGTTTCCGCGAGGAGCTGCCCGAGGTCCCCATCGGCGCGCTCGGGAGCAAACCGCTCACGCCGGAGAGGATCGAGAGCCTGCGCGTCTTGAAGCCCGATTGGGTCGGTTGGAACTTCGCCGACCTCCTCCCCGCGGATGTCCCTGTGGTGCGGGGGCTGGGGGCGAGGATCGCGCTCTGGACGGTGAACGACCCCGTCATCGCGAAGCAATGGATCGAGTCCGGTGTCCAGGCCATCATCACCGATGTGCCGGATCGGATCGCGGGGGCTTTGGCGGGGGAGTAGGGGAGGGGATTGGAAGTGTCCGCTTGGTCCGTTTGCATTGACGAAGCTTCATCTGGCGACGTTGAGGGGGCTGAATCGCGTTTGGGGGGATGGGCGTTATTCTGCCTTGACGCATCACCGTCCGGCTGGTGTAGAATCGCCTGCTGTTAAATGAGTTTTATGAAACGATCAATGCTAGTCGCAGTTTTTTCGATCCTGAGTATCGCGCAGCAATTTTTTGCAGACGAAGAATCTAAGCTTCATTCTGTCGGAGCCATCAGCTTCGAGGCGCCGGCGGAATGGAGGTTCGGCACCACAAATACGAAAGCGACGAAGCTTTTTCTATACATACCAAACGGTTCTGGTGGAGCGGAGGCGATGCTTAAGGTTGACGTTGGGACTCCGGTTTCGCTTGGTCTAGCCAGTAACGTGGAGGCTATGGAGGAGCGTTTCTCCGGCACCTCGCGGCCGATATGCAATGGGAAGGCGATGATAACGGAGACGAACGCGGCGACAATCGACCTCCCGCGATTTATCATCACTGCGATATTGGAAGGGAAGGTTTACTTTTTGTTTGTCGCGGCCAACGACCCTCGGGTTTCGGACAAGGCAATCAAAATGATTGAGGCAACTCTTGCTATCACGTCGAGTGAATCGAACTAGCGAAATGAGCCTCGGACGAGCGTCGAAAGGACGTCCGAACTATAGGCTCACCGCACCCTCCCCACCAACTCCAACGCCTTGCCTACGATGATCTCCTCGATCCCGCGCGCCCATCCGGTGGCGGCTTCGTAGCCGCCTTCCTCCTGGATGCGGGTGCTGGGGATGTAGCCGGAGTAGTCGTTGCTGTAGCCGGCGACCCAGACTCCCGCCGGACCGGCGAGATCCTTCTTCAAGCGCAGCGAATAATCGACGACGACCTCGCTGCCGAGGGCCACGAGGGTGAGGGCATCGCCGAACTGCACGGCCTGCACGGGATAGGAATGCGGGGGACGCTGCGCGTCCTCGTAGGTCAGCACGACCTCCTCGTAGGCGTTGCGGAGGGGGCCGGTCACGCCGATGGGATTGGCGATCATGGCCATTTCGACGGCGTTGGCGAGGGAGCGCCCGTGCTGCTGGGCGAGTTCGAGATCGCTCACGCCCGGCACGACGCCGCTGCGGCGAGGGTAGGGATTCTGGTCGCCGCCGCATCCGGCGGCGAACATCGCGGTGAAGCCGGGGCGGTGCTGCTCCAGGTACTCCTGCGCGTAGCCGGCATAGTCGCCGCACCATTCGTAGAAGCCGAGGCAGGTGTTATGGCAGGCGTAGCCGAAGAGCACGCCACGGGCCTCGCCCTCGGGGCTCTCGATGCGCAGGGCGGGCACGGCTTGATCGACGGGGCCGGCGGGGTTCGGGGCCTTCTTCGCGTTGGGATGGTCCTCGGGCAGGGTGTAGTCGCGGCGGCGGTTCATGGAGAAGCCGCAGCGGGCCTCGTTCCAGGTGAGGCGGGCGGGCTGGAGGTCCTGGAAGGCGGTGTCGATGGCCTGGACGATCTTCTCTTCGAGCTGCTGGGTGTATTCCCAGGCGTCGCGGACTCTTTCGCTCTTCAGCTCCTCCTCGGTGGGAGGTTCGGGCTTGCGGCGCAGCTCGGGGCCGCTGTGGGTGTGGGAGGCGTTGACGAGGAGGGAGGCGGAGGGGATGCCGTGGGTCTCTTCGATGCGGGCGGCGATACGGCGGCGCAGTCCCTTCGGCACGCCGATGAGGTCGAGGGTGACGATGACCTGTCGCGTTCCGGCTTCGTCCTCGAGCACGAGGGCTTTTGCATAGAGGTCCTGCGCCTTGCCTTCAGCTGGCTTGCTGCGGGCGGCGTAGCCGGCCATCCAGATGAATGTTTCGGGTGTGACGACGACGGAGGCGAGGCCGGCCTTCCACGTCGCGGGGACATGGGGGGCGACGGAGATGGGTCTGGGCTTCTCGCTCTGCGCGTGGACGAGGAGGAGGGCGGAGAGGAGGATGAGGGGGAGGAGAAGAGCGAGGCGTTTCATGGTGGTGGGGGTTCTCTCCCCTTACTCTTACCTCGTTACTCTTACTCCTTACTCAATCCCATCTGCCGGGGAGTAAGAGTAACGAGGTAAGAGTAAGGAGTAAGGGATGAGCAGGGAAATCAGACCGTTCTCGGTTTCAGCGCTTCCCACACCTCCGGCAAATCCCAGGTCTCCAGCACGCCGAAGACCATATGCGAGAGAGGCCATTGGTAATGTTCCTCGACGGCGAGGGAATGCCAGCTTTCGAGCGGCTCTTGCAGAGTGACCCGTCCGATCCGCTCGTCGAGGAGGGCGGCGAGGCCGCCGGGGAGGGTGGCGCGGCCCCGGGCAGCGAGATGGATATCGGTCCAGCCGCGCGAGACGAGCAGATCGACGACGCGGAGAATATCGTGGGTCTTCCCGCCGAGATAGGGCCGATCCAGCATGTTGGCGAAAGCGGCGTAGAAGTAGTCGGATCCGTAGTAGCTGTGCGGCTGGTTCCCGGCGGTGACGGGCAGGGACTCGCCCACACCGCGCACGTCGCAGGCGAGGACGAGGGTGGTCGCATCCTGTGCGGCGGCGAGCTCCTTCAGCAGAGGATCCTCGCGCAGCTCCCGGTCGGAGGAATGCTCCGCGATCCAGAGGAGGACCTTGCCTCCTCCTTCCGGGGCGGCGGCGAGACGGGAGTGAAGGGCCTCGTTTCCGAGGACGGTGCAGATGGCCTCGATTCCCGGTTCGCTGCCGACGGCGTAGTGGATCCAGCGCTCGCGCGGGTAGCCGCGCTTCGGGCCGTAGGCGCGGAGGATGCGGTAGTCGGGCGGGGCGGTGGTATCGCGCTCGGGCAGGGCGAGGCTGACCTTCACGGCTTCGCGCAAGGGTTCGTCAGCGAGCTTCGCAGCCTCGCGGGCGGTCTTGAACTGCTCAGCCTTGGTCTTGGTGAAGGAGAAGACGGTGCGCGAGCCGGGATCGAGGACGACTTGTCCGCCGGGGGTGCATTGCAGGTCCGCATCGGTCTCGATGACGAGATTCGGCTCCGCCGTGGCGTCGGAAACGCCGGTGAGGCTGTTGAAGAAGCGGTACATCGCCTCGCGGTTCGGCTGGGTGTAGCCGTGCTCGTCGGGGCCGATGTGCAGCTTCACGTTCCCCTCCGCGCCGAGCAGGCCGTAGAGGTGCCGCAGGCGGGCGTGGCTCTCCTCCGCGCCGCGGACGTCGAAGAAGTCACGCTCCTGCGCGAGGATCACGATGGGGCGGGGGGCCATGGCGGCGAGATAGTCGTCGTGGTCGAGCCCAAGGGCGAGGGAACGGGGCGGGCATTGCTCGTTGTCCTGCGGCAGCTCGTTCTCGAGGCTGCGCCGCCAGGTCGAGACGAAGCAGGCGGGAGCGCCCATGGTCCAGCGGCGCTCCAGACCGATGAGCCAGGTGGTCAGGGTGCCGCCGCCGGAGTTGCCGGTGATGCCGACATGCTGCGGATCGATCTCGGGGCGGGAAAGGAGGTAGTCGAGCGCCCGGATGCCGTCCCAGGCGCGCCACGAGCCGAGGAATTCGCCGACCAGCTCCATCTGGTTGCCGACATGGTTGTGCTCGGTCGTGGTGCCCTTGATCAGTAGCTTTCCGGCGGGATCGACGTATTGCGAGCGCTCGCCCTGGCCGATGGGGTCGAAGATGAGGCAGGCGGTGCCGAGCCGCGCCAGACCCTGGGCGAAGCTCTGGTAGGCCTCCGCGGCCTTGCCGTTGTTGGAATGGCCGCAACTGCCGACGACACCGGGGACTTTTCCGCCGGGGCGGTCTTTCGGCAGGTAGAGGTTGGCGGTGACGTGGAACTGAGGCCGGCTCTCGAAGATCACCTTCTCCACAGTGTAGCCGTCGCGGTCGAGGATGCCGGTGACCTTCGCGTTCAGCGGCGTCTTCTCCGT
>CAYSZN010000348.1:0-4581 GCA_964435425.1 uncultured Akkermansia sp.
AGGAGTTCGCCCGCGCCATGGCCCTCGGCCTCTTCGACTACCTGCGCAAGAGCTATTCCGGCGGCTTCGTCGTCTCCCTCAGCGGCGGGGCCGACTCGGCCGCGGTCGCCGTGCTGGTCAAGGTCATGGCCGACCTCGCCCTCGCCGAACTGGGCGAGGAGGGCTTCCGCGAAAAAGCTCGGGCATATCCGCTTCGACGGACGGCCGACGATGGCGCAGCTCCTCTCCTGCGTCTACCAGGCGACGCGGAACAGCTCCGAGACGACCCGCCATGCCGCCGAGACGGTCGCCCGGGCCATCGGGGCGGACTATCAGGAGTGGGATGTCGATGCCCTCGTCGAGGGCTACCGCAGCCGGATCGAGCACGGCCTCGGCCGCGAGCTGTCGTGGGAGACCGACGATCTCGCCCTGCAAAACATCCAGGCCCGCGTCCGCGCGCCGGGCGTGTGGATGCTGACGAATCTCCGCAACGCCCTCCTCCTCGCCACGAGCAACCGCTCGGAGGCGGCGGTGGGCTACGCCACGATGGACGGCGACACCTCGGGAGGGCTCAGCCCCATCGCCGGGATCGACAAGGCCTTCCTCCGCCAATGGCTGCGCTGGATGGAGACCGAGGGCCTGCCTCCGGTGGCCCCGGCGATTCCCGAGCTGAGCGTCATCAACGTGCAGGCTCCCACCGCCGAGCTGCGCCCAAGCAAACAGGGCCAGACCGACGAGTCGGACCTGATGCCCTATCCCATCCTCGATGCGATCGAGAAGCACGCCATCCGCGACAAGAAGCTGCCGCTGGAGGTGTGGCAGCTCATGTGCGAGGCCCATCCCGAGCACGACGGCGAAGCCCTGCGCGCCTGGGTGGTCAAGTTCTTCCGCCTCTGGAGCCGCAACCAGTGGAAGCGCGAGCGCTACGCCCCCTGCTTCCACGTCGACGACAAGAACCTCGATCCCAAGACCTGGTGCCGCTTCCCCATCCTCAGCAGCGGCTTCCGCGACGAGCTGGCGGAGCTGGAGCGGGCATAAGGGGGAGGAAGGGCGTGCGCCGGTGACGCTGGGGCATCTGCTCCCTTGACTCTTTCCTTGGGAGGCTTTTGTTTTCCGGCGAGCATGAGCCAAAGTGGAGCGACTAGCAAAATCGCCTTTTTGGGAGATTTCCCGCCGCGCCAGTGCGGCATCGCCACCTTCACCCGCGACCTGCGCGAGGCTATCGCCGACATGCATCCCGACTGGGTCTGCCCGGTGATCGCCGTGACCGACGGGGGCCGGCGCTACGACTACCCGCCGGAGGTGCGCTTCGAGATGCCCGAGAAGGACGCCGACGCCTACCTGCGCGCGGCGGATTTCCTCAACATCTCGCACACCAACGTCCTCTGCGTGCAGCACGAGTTCGGCATCTACGGAGGTCCCGCGGGGAGCCATCTCATCAGCCTGCTGAAGCGGGCTCGCATGCCGGTGGTGACGACCCTGCACACCATCCTGCAGGAGCCCAACCGGGAGCAGCGGAAGGCCTTCGACCAGCTCACCCAGCTTTCCACGCGGCTGGTGACGATGAGCGAGAAAGGCGCCACGATGCTGCGCGAGATCTACCGGGTGCCGCCGGAACGGATCGCCGTCATCCCCCACGGCATCCCCGACGTGCCCTTCGTCGATCCGAATTTCTACAAGGACAAGTTCGGCGTGGCCGGCCGACCGGTGATCCTCACCTTCGGCCTGCTCTCCCCCGGCAAGGGCATCGAATACGGGATCTCCGCCCTGCCGGAGATCGTGGCCCGTCATCCCGACGTGGTCTACATCGTTCTCGGCGCCACCCATCCCAATCTGGTGCGCGCCGAGGGCGAGACCTACCGCCTCTCGCTGGAGCGGCTCGCCAAGAAGCTCGGCGTCGAGCGCAACGTGATGTTCGTCAACCGCTACGTGGACAACCGCTCCCTCACCGAATACATCGGCGCGGCGGACATCTACCTGACGCCCTACCTGAACGAGGCGCAGATCACCTCCGGCACGCTGGCCTACTGCTACGGCGCGGGCAAGGCGGTGGTCTCCACGCCCTACTGGCACGCGGCGGAACTGCTTCAGGACGACCGGGGCGTGCTGGTGCCCTTCCGCGACGCCCCGGCCATCGTCCGCGCCATCGGCGAACTGCTGGAGAACGAGACACACCGCCACGCCATGCGCAAGCAGGCCTACCTGGCCGGCCGCGACATGATCTGGAAGCAGGTCGCGCACGCCTATTCGCTGGTCTTCGAGGAGGCCATCGCCGATTTCCGCGCCGAGCCGCCCACCCGCGCGGTGCGGCTCGCGGTGACGCTGGCGAAGGAATCGGTCGGGCTGCCGCTGTGGCGCTTCGACCATTTGCTGCGGATGAGCGACTCCACCGGCGTCTTCCAGCACGCCATCCACTCGGTGCCCTGGTTCGAGCACGGCTACTGCACGGACGACAACGCCCGCGGCCTGCTGCTGACGACCCTGCTGGAGAATCTGGAGGAGAGCACCCCGGAGCTGGTCGCGCTGCAATCGGCCACCGCCGCCTTCATGCAGCACGCCTGCCACGCGGATTCCGGGCGCTTCCGCAACTTCATGTCCTTCGACCGCCGCTGGCTGGAGGAGCAGGGCTCCGAAGACAGCCACGGACGCGCGCTCTGGGCGCTGGGCGCCGTGGTTGGGCGCACCCAGCGCGACAGCCTGCGCAACTGGGCCGCGGAACTGCTTGAGCGCGCCCTGCCCGCGCTGGAGGAGTTCACCTCGCCCCGCGCCTGGGCCTTCGCCGTCCTCGGTCTGCACGAATACCTGCGGGTGCTGCATGGCGACCTGCTCGCCAACCGCTGGCGGCACGAGCTCTCCGAGCGCCTCCTCGCCCTCTTCCAACGGAACGCCGCGCCGGACTGGCCGTGGCTGGAGGACATCGTCAGCTACGACAACGCCCGCATCCCCCACGCCCTCATCCTCACCGGCTACTGGGGCGAGCGCCACGACATGCTCCAGACCGGCCTGACGGCGCTGCGCTGGCTCCAGGAGCATCAGGTCGGCGCTGGTGGCTGCTTCCGGCCAGTCGGCTCGGATGGCTTCTGGGAGAGGGGAGGGGAGCCCGCGCCCTACGACCAGCAGCCCCTCGAGGCCGCCGCTGCCGTCAGCGCCTGCATCGAGGCCTGGCACGTCACCAAGGACGATTGGTGGCGGCGGGAAGCCCAGCGCGCCTTCGAGTGGTTCCTCGGCGGCAACGATCTCAACCTCTCCCTCTACGACGCCACCAACGGCGGCTGCTGCGACGGCCTGCATCCCAACCGCATCAACCAGAACCAAGGAGCCGAATCGACCCTCTCCTTCCTCCTCGCCCTCGCCGAAATGAAGGCGTTGAGCCACGAAACTCTGAGCTTCTCCGACGCCACCGCCGAACCATGACCCCGCTGGAAGACAAAGTCCGCCGACTGCCCCTCACCCTCTCCCCAGACCCGCGGCGCGTACTCCTGCGCCCCTTCATTCCGTCGCTCGTCGTCAAGCCGATGGCGAATCCGGAACCCAGCCAGCGCGTCCTGAACCTCTTCGCCCGCGTCATGATGCTCGACGACGAGGCCGTCTCCCGGCAGCTCGACCAGGTGCTCGGCGAGTTCGACAACCGCCATGTGAACATCCGCGACATCTTCCGCGAGCGCTTCGAGCAGGTGCGCGGCATGCTGCCCACCGACCGCGCCCTTTCGCCGGAGCGCCAGCTCCTGCTTGGATCCTACTTCACCAACGAATACTCGCTGGAGTCCGCCGCCCTCTTCAATCCCAGCGTCGTTCCCCATCCCGACCAGAGCGGCGTGCCGGAGGGTTCCCTCCGTTTCATCCTCAGCCTGCGCGCCACTGGCGAGGGGCATATCTCCTCCATCACCTTCCGCTCCGGCCTCGTCACCGCCGATGCGGAGGTGCGGCTCGATCCCGTCTCGCGCTTCGTCCGCCAGCCGCGTCCCTGCACCGCGGCCCACTACAACCGCGACCTCTTCCTGCGCAAGCTCTACGAGCTCGGCCTCGACTCCACCCACGCCCGCGACGCCCTCGGCGACCTGCCCGCCAACTTCAGCGGTTCGGATCTCGAGCTGCGCGTGCGCAAGCTCCGGACCGGGAGCATGGACCGGGATATCCTGCACGCCGCCGACCGCGCCATGTCCCTCGCCCAGGCCAACTACAGCGTCGAATACCCCGAGGACACCGACATCTCCGAGAAGATCATCTTCCCCTTCGCCCCCGGCGAGAGCAACGGCATCGAGGACGCCCGCTTCGTGCACTTCACCGAGGACGACGGCGAGGTCAGCTACTACGCCACCTACACCGCCTACGACGGCAGCATGGTGCTGCCGCAACTGGTGGAGACGCGCGACTTCCGCCGCTTCAGCATCTGCACCCTCAACGGCCCCGCCGTGCGCAACAAGGGTCTCGCCCTCTTCCCCCGCCGCATCGGCGGGCGCTACGTGATGCTCGGGCGGCAGGACAGCGAGAACATCCACCTCATGTTCTCCGACCACTCGCATTTCTGGTACGAGTCCAAAGTCATCGTGCGCCCCGCCGAACCCTGGGAGTTCGTGCAGCTCGGAAACTGCGGCTCGCCCA
>CAYSZN010000348.1:4591-4846 GCA_964435425.1 uncultured Akkermansia sp.
TCGGCACGTAGCCCTCGCGCTCGTCGGGCGCCGTCCTCCTGGACCTCGACGATCCCACCCGCGTGATCGGACGCCTCCGCGAGCCCCTCCTCGGTCCCGCGCCCGACGAGCGCGAGGGCTACGTGCCGAATGTCGTCTACAGCTGCGGCGGCCTCGTCCACGCCGAGCACCTCATCCTGCCCTACGCCGTCTCCGACACAGCGAGCCGCTTCGCCGTCGTTCCCCTCGCCGACCTGCTGGAGGCCATGCGTCCGG
>CAYSZN010000349.1:0-4118 GCA_964435425.1 uncultured Akkermansia sp.
GCGCTTTCGGCCGCTTGCCGAGATCGTCCTGCCGCTGGTGGTCCTGGGCCTGCTGACGTGGTGGGTCCGGGCGACGGGCTTCGATCTCGGGACGCAGCAGTGGATCCACCGGGTCGGCGGCGGATCGTGGGATCTCGGCGAGCATCCGTTCTGGAAGTGGCTCTACTACACCGGGACGATCCCGGCGGCGCTCGTCGTGTTCGCGGCGATGGGGGCCTGGGCGTGGAGCTGGAAAAAGGCGGGCCTGCGTCCGTGGCGGCGGGTGCTGGTCTTCGTCGTCCTCGCCGGTGTGGTCGGGCCGGGGATCGTGACGAACGGGCTCCTGAAGGAATACTGGGGACGCCCGAGACCGCGCGAGATCGTCGAGTTCGGCGGGCGCAGCTCCTTCGAGCCGGTGCTCTCTTACGACGCGGCGAGCGAGGGGCTCTCCTTTCCCTGCGGCCATGCCACGATGGGCTTCTACTTTCTCGCAGGCTATTTCCTGCTCCGCCGCCATCGTCCGGGCCTGGCCCAGGCGGTGGTCTTCGGCAGCCTCGCGCTGGGGGGGCTGATGGGGATCGCCCGGATGGTGCAGGGGGCGCATTTCTTTACGGATGTGATCTGGGCGGCAGCGGTGTGCTGGTTCGTTCCCATGGGGCTCTACCACGGGCTGGGGCTCGACCGCCGCCTCCTGCGCGAGGCCGGGTCGGAAAGGGCGATGCCGCGATGGGCGAAGCTCGGCCTCTCCGTGCTCGCGCTGGGAATGCTGGCGGGGGTGCTGCTGGCGACGCCCTACGAGGAGCGCCGCGTCTACACCCTGATGGAGGAGTTTGCGGAGGAGGGACCGCTTTCGGTCCGGCTCGTTCTGTCGGTGGGCGAGGTCGAGATCGTGCCGGGGGCGACGTTCCGCATCGTCTCCGAAGCCCGCGGGCACGGCGTCCCGACGTCGAAGATCGGCCGCTACTACGAGGAGAAGGCGTTGCCTGAAGGCGGGGGAGCGGTGGTCTACGGCGAGCGGATCAGCGGCTGGTTCAAGGAAGTGGGTGCGACGCTGCGCGTCGAGGTGCCGTGGGAGCGGATCCGGCGGCTCGAGCTGAGGACGGCGGAGGCCTCGGTGAGGATCGTGCTGGCTCCCGGCGCAGCAAAGCCCGTGCTGAGGCTGATGGACGGCAAAGGGGATGTGAGGGTGGACCGGGCCGGGCAGGGGATGCGGTTGGAGGCGAAGGGACCGGCGCAGATCGAGGGCATCGTTCCCGGCGAGCCTCTGCGGGGAGGGGAAGGGGCGACTCTCTACCGCATCGACGTGGAGGAGGCCTTCGAGGGCGAGCTGCGGGTCGAGGGCCGAAGGTAGCCCCGAATGGCACGGGGTTAAGCGGAGGCAATGACCGTCCGAGGTCGCCAAATCCATCCCCGTCCGATGGAGTCCGGTAGGGACGCACCGCCGGGGCGTCCGCCACGCAAGCACGGCCCCCAACCGACGCGGACGCCCCGGCGGTGCGTCCCTACCGCGCTTCGCGCCAGAACGGGTCGATTTTCCCGTGCCATTCCAGCCTGTCCCAGTAAATTCACAAAGATCGGCTCGCTTTCATAATGGGCGGGCTTAGGTTTCCGCTCATTTTTCTATGGAAACCGAATTCCGGAGCAAGGAGACGAGCTGGCTGTCCTTCAACGCGCGGGTGCTCCAGGAGGCGGCCGATCCCGCCGTGCCGCTCTACGAGCGGATCAAGTTCCTCGGGATCTACAGCTCGAATCTGGACGAATTCTTCCGTGTCCGGGTGGCGACTCTGCGGCGTCTCGCCGATCTCGGCGACGAGTGGAGGCGCCTCGACATCCCCGATCCGAACCTGACGCTGAAGAGGGTCCGCGAGATCGTCTCGCGGCAGGGCGAGGAGTTCAACAAGGCCTACGACCGGATGCGGTCGGACCTGGAGAGGAACGGCATCCGCATCGTCAGCGAGACCGAGGTGCCGGCCTCGCTGCGGGGCTATCTGCGCGACTACTTCCGCCGCGAGGTCAGCCCGCACATCTTCCCCGTGCTCCTCAAGGCCACGGCGAAGCTGCCGAAGCTGAAGGACCTGCCCATGTACCTCGCGGTGAAGGCGACGAAGTCCTCCGGAACCGGGCGTCCCATGCACGCCCTCATCGAGATCCCGCAGAACCTGCCGCGCTTCATTCCCCTGCCGAAGAAGGGGGAGACGCAGCTCGTCATGTACCTCGACGACATCATCCGCTTCGGCCTCGACGAGGTCTTCGAGACCTTTCCCTACGACCGCTACGAGTCCTACGCGATCAAGTTCACCCGCGACTCGGAGCTGGAGATGGACGACGACTTCACCGAGAGCTTCTACACGAAGCTGGAGGACAGCCTGAAGGCCCGCGAGGAGGGTCTGCCGGTGCGGGCGAACTTCGACCAGAACTTCCCCAAGCCCTTCCTGAATCTCGTCCTCCGCAAGCTCGTCCTCGCGGGGGCGGACTCGCTCTATCCAGGAGCCCGCTACCACAACCGTCGCGACCTTCTGAACTTCCCCGACTTCGGGAAGTCGGAACTGAAGTACGAGAAATCGGCCCCCGTGCCGGTACCGGCCTTCGAGAAGCGGCAGGCGGGCATGTTCGCCGCGATTCGCAAGCGCGACGTCCTCGTCCACATCCCCTACCAGCCCTTCCGCAAGCTCGTCACCCTGCTGCAGGAGGCCTCGGTCGACCCGCTCGTGCAGAGCATCTCGGCGACCCAGTACCGTCTCGCCAAGGGGTCGTGCATCGCCAAGGCCCTGCAGGCGGCGGCGCGCAACGGCAAGCGCGTCTTCGTCCTCGTGGAGCCCCAGGCCCGCTTCGACGAGGAGGCGAACATCAAGTGGGCGGGACGCTACCGCGACGCGGGCGTGCAGGTGCAGCTCGGGGTGCAGGGCCTGAAGGTCCACAGCAAGATGATCCACATCGTCCGCCGCGAGCAGGGGAGGGACCGCAGCTACACCGTCCTGGGGACGGGGAACTTCAACGAGGACACGGCCTCCGTCTTCGCCGACCACCTGCTCTTCACCTACAATCAGGAGATCGGCGACGACGCCGCGGAGATCTTCCGCTTCTTCCGCCAGTCCTATCTCGAGCCGCATCTGAAGCATCTCAAGATCGCCCCCTACGATCTCAGGGACTTCCTGGGCGAGCGCATCGAGCGCGAGATCGCCAACCACGAGGCGGGGCTGCCGGCGGGGATCTCGGTGAAGGTGAACAATTTCTCCGACCGCTCCGTGAACGCGCTCTTCCACCGGGCCGCCGCCGCCGGGGTGCCCGTCCGCATGATCGTCCGCAGCATGTATTCCCTCGTCGCCGACGACGGCGGGCCGATCGAGGCCATCAGCATCGTCGACAAGTATCTGGAGCATTCCCGGATGCTGATCTTCGGGAACGCGGGCCATCCCGAGGTCTTCCTGTCCTCGGCCGACTTCATGCCGCGCAACTTCGACACTCGCGTCGAGACGGTCTTTCCCGTCTACGATCCGAAGCTGCGGGAGGAGCTGATCGGCTACTTCGACATCCAATGGAGCGACAACACGAAGGCCCGCATCCTCGACCGGGAGCTGGCCAACGGCTACCGCCCCGTGAAGAAGGGCGCGAAGCGCGTGCGGGCTCAGTTCGATCTGGAGAGCTATCTGAGGAAGCTGAACGGGAACTGAGGTGGCGGTAGGGACGCACCGCCGGGGCGTCCGCGATGGTTCGGACCTGTCGCGATCTGCGGCGGACGGCTCGGCGAGCCGTTCCTACCGGCCCGCATCCCGGATCGGAGGGTGGTTTCCGAATCCAGTCATGACGGTGCCCAGCACTCTCATCCCCGGACACACTCGTAGGCGTGCGCGGCGCGGAGCAGCTCGGCTTCGCCGAAGGGCTTGCCGAGCAACTGCAGGCCGACGGGCAGCTCCGTTCCGTCCACGGGCACGGTGCCGCAGGGGACGGAAAGGCCGCAGATCCCGGCCAGGTTGGCGGAGATCGTGTAGATGTCGGCGAGATACATCGACAGGGGATCGCTGTGCCGCTCGCCGAGGCGGAAGGGCGGCACCGGCGAGACGGGCGAGGCGATGAGGTCGACCTTCTCGAAAGCCGCCTCGAAGTCGCGCCGGATCAGGGTGCGCACCTTCTGGGCGCGC
>CAYSZN010000349.1:4128-4838 GCA_964435425.1 uncultured Akkermansia sp.
GGTGCCGAGGATGATGCGGCGCTTCACCTCCTCGCCGAAGCCCTCGTCGCGGGTCTTTCCGTACATGCCGAGGAGGTCATCCGCCTGGGCGCGGCGGCCGTAGCGGACGCCGTCGAAGCGGGCGAGGTTCGAGGAGGCCTCGGCCGTGGCGACGATGTAGTAGGTGGCGACGGCGTGCTCGGTGTTCGGCAGGGAAATGGGCACGATCTCGGTGCCGAGGGATTCCAGCGCCCTCACGGCGCTCTCGACGCGGGCGCGGATCGCGGCGTCGAGGCCCTCCGCGAAATATTCCGAGGGGAGGCCGATGCGGAGGCCCTTGATGTCCTTGCCGATCTCCTCGGTGTAGCGGGGCACCGGGGCGTCGAGACAGGTGGAGTCGCGGTCGCAGGGGCCGGCGATGGCTTCGAGCAGCGCGGCGGCGTCGGCGACGGTCTTGGTCATGGGACCGCATTGGTCGAGGGAGGAGGCGAAGGCGACGAGGCCGTAGCGGGAGACGCGTCCGTAGGTCGGCTTCAGCCCCACGATGCCGCAATGCGAGGCGGGCTGCCGGATCGAGCCGCCGGTGTCCGTGCCGAGGGCGGCGATGGCGGTGTGGGCCGCGACCACGGCGGCGGAGCCGCCCGAGGAGCCGCCGGGGATGCGGTCGAGGTCATGGGGATTGCGGCAGGGCTGGATGCCGGAGTTCTCGTTCGACGAGCCCATCGCGAACT
>CAYSZN010000350.1:0-4831 GCA_964435425.1 uncultured Akkermansia sp.
CACCATGGCCAAAATCGTCTGCGTCCTCTACGATGATCCCGTCACCGGATATCCCTCCACCTACGCCCGGGACGACCTCCCGAAACTGGACGGCTACCCCGGCGGGCAAACCCTGCCCACCCCCAAGGCGATCGACTTCCAGCCCGGAGCCCTCCTCGGCAGCGTCTCGGGCGAGCTGGGGCTGCGGACCTACCTCGAGTCGCAGGGGCACACGCTGGTGGTGACCTCGGACAAGGACGGCGAGGGCTGCACCCTCGACCGCGAGCTGGCCGACGCCGACATCGTCATCTCCCAGCCCTTCTGGCCGGCCTACATCACCGCCGAGCGCATCGCCAAGGCCCCGAACCTGAAGCTCGCGATCACCGCGGGCATCGGCTCGGACCACGTCGATCTCCAGGCCGCGATGGACCGGGGCATCACCGTCGCCGAGGTCACCTACTGCAACAGCATCAGCGTCTCCGAACATGTCGTGATGATGATCCTCTCGCTCGTGCGGAACTACATCCCCTCCTATCAATGGGTCGTCAAAGGCGGATGGAACATCGCCGACTGCGTCGCCCGCTCCTACGACGTCGAGGGGATGCATGTCGGCACCGTCGCCGCCGGCCGCATCGGACTCGCGGTGCTGCGCCGTCTGAAACCCTTCGATGTGCACCTGCACTACACCGACCGCCACCGTCTCCCCGAGTCGGTCGAGCAGGAGCTGAACCTCACCTGGCATCCGACCCGCGAGGAGATGTACGGCGTCTGCGATGTCGTGACGCTCAACTGCCCGCTCCACCCCGAGACCGAACACATGGTCAACGACGAGACGCTGAAGCTCTTCAAGCGAGGCTCCTACCTCGTGAACACCGCACGCGGCAAGCTCTGCGACCGCGACGCCGTCGCACGCGCCCTCGAAAGCGGCCAGCTCGCGGGCTACGCCGGCGACGTCTGGTTCCCCCAGCCCGCGCCGCAGGACCATCCATGGCGCACCATGCCCCACCACGGCATGACGCCGCACATCTCCGGCTCGAGCCTCTCCGCGCAGACCCGCTACGCCGCGGGCACGCGCGAAATCCTCGAATGCTGGTTCGAGGGGCGGCCCATCCGCGACGAGTACCTCATCGTTGACGGCGGGAAGCTCGCCGGCACCGGTGCGCATTCCTACAGCGCGGGCAACGCCACCGGCGGTGCGGAGGAGGCCGCCCGCTTCAAGAAGGCCTGACCGACCCACCGAAGCTTCCCCTGCGGGCCGGCCCACCGCCGGCCCGCTTGTTTTTCGGATCCATGCCCTGGTGGGAAAAGCTCAAAGGCGACGGGGCCGTACGACCGCCGCGCCCGGCCCTGCGCGCCATCGCGCTCGCGTGGCTCGGCGGGTTCCTCGCGATCGGTGCCGTGGCCTGGCTCACGGAAAGCGCGGGAGCGTCGCTCGTGCTTGGCTCCTTCGGTGCCACCTGCGTGCTGGCCTTCGGTTTTCCCGACGTGCCGTTTTCGCAGCCGCGCCACATCGTCGGCGGACATTTCATCGCCTCCCTGACCGGGCTGCTCTTCCTTCAGATCGCGGGGCCCTGCTGGTGGGGCATGGCGCTCGCCACCGCCACCGCCATCGCTGCGATGATGGCCACCCGCACGGTGCATCCGCCCGCGGGTTCGAATCCCGTGATCGTTTTTCTGACAGCACCTGGGTGGGACTTTCTGATTTTCCCCACCCTGGGCGGAGCCCTGATCGTGCTCGCCATCGCGCTGCTCCACAACAATCTCACGCGGCCCGCCCGCTATCCGAAGTATTGGTAGCGGAACCGGGGCGGAAATGGAAAGGACCGGGATCCCATGAACGTCCACGTCCTCCAGCACGTCCCCTTCGAAGGTCTCGGCAGCATGGAGCCATGGCTGCGCGGTCGAGGCGCGGACGTCGGCTTCACCCGTTTCTTCGAATCGCCGGCCCTGCCCGATCCCGCAGGACTCGATCTCGTCATCGCCATGGGCGGCCCGATGAGCGTCAACGACGAAGCGATCCTGCCCTGGCTCGTGGAGGAGAAACGCTTTCTGCACAAGGCCATCGTCCGCGGCATTCCCATCCTCGGCGTCTGCCTCGGAGCCCAGCTCATCGCGAGCGCTCTCGGGGCTCGGGTGCGTCCCGCCGGGCAACGCGAGATCGGTTGGTTCGACATCGAGTCCGTTCCCTCCTCCGACGACGCCTTCCGCTTTCCGAACCGGGCGCGGGTGCTCCATTGGCATGGAGAGACCTTCGACCTTCCTCCGGGAGCGACCCGCCTCGCCCGCAGCGCCGCCTGCGAGAATCAGGCCTTCCAGATAGGGGGCCGGGTCATCGGGCTGCAGTTCCACACCGAGGCGACAAGCGAGTCCGTCCGGGCCCTCGTCGAGCATTGCCGCGAGGACCTCGTCCCGGGCGAGTTCGTGCAGGCGGCGGAAACCATCCTCTCCTTGCCTGCGGAGGAGTATGCCCGCCTCGAAACCCTGACGGGAAACCTCCTCGCCCATCTCACCCGCGACCGGCATTGAAGGCTCTCCCCGCCGAGGCTATGGTGGAGGATGCAAGCGCCCCGAGAGTTCACCACCGGCTTCACCCTGCAGCCCCGCCTCCGCGTCTTCGACGGACGCGAGATGGTCCTCGGGTGGGGCAAGATCATGCTGCTCGAGCGCATCCGCGACACCGGCAGCATCGCGGAGGCGGCCCAGCAGATGGACATCTCCTACAACCACGCCTGGACCCTGCTGCGGACGATGAACGAGAGCTTCTGCCAGCCTCTCGTGCAAACCACCCGCGGCGGCAAGGCCAAGGGCGGAGCCTCCCTCACGCCCACCGGCGAGCAGGTCGTCGCGCTCTACGCCGCCATGATCGCCGAAAGCAGCAAGGCCACCCAACGAACCTGGACCAAACTGAAGAAGCTGCTCCGTCCCGCCGAGGAATAGTGGCATAGGCTTCCAGCCCATGTCTTTCGACAATGAAAGCGAGCGATCCGGAACAGGTTTCCATCTTACGAAAATCCCGCCATAAGCATCGGCGGAAGGCCGCCCCGCAGGATGCCGATGCCACCTTTTCGCCCTTCGACCCAACCCTCTTTGCCCATGCACCGAACCCTCTTGACTCTTTTCGCCCCGAGCCTCGCCGCCCTCCTCTCCACCGCCGCGGGCGAGGAGCCTGACAAACACGCCAACGATCTCCTCGCCCTGCCCGGCTTGGTCGCCTTCTGGGACTTCCAGGAGGCGGAAGGCTCGCCCCGCGTCTCCCGCGGTCCCGCTCCGCTCGCCCTGCAGGAGCAGAAAGGCCCCATCGCCCGCGTCGATGGCGGCATCTTCGGACCCCACGCCGCGAAGATCGAGCGCGGCCAGTGGTTCATCATCGAGCGCAAGGACGTCGGCCCCTTGAATCTCCACGGAAAGGACACCCAGGTCACCGTCGTCGCCTGGGTGAAGCGCGAGGCAGCGTCCACCTGGCAGGCCATCGCCGGCGTCTGGGACGAGACGCGGAAGAAGCGCCAGTACTGCCTCTTCCTCAACGCCGCGCGCGGCACCCGCGCCGACGAGATGAAACGCCATCCGCTCGCGAACCGGATCCACGGCCATGTCTCCGCGATCGGCGGTCCGACGCCCGGCGACGAGTTCTGCATCACCTACTCCAGCGGTGCCACCGAGATTCCGATGGAGGGCTGGCATTGTCTCGCGATGAGCTACGACGGTCTCGCCTCGCGCGTCTACGTCGATGGACGCCTCGACGCCTGGGAACACTACAATCCCTTCCCCTACCCCGACGGCCTCTTCGACGGTGGCGAGGATGGGGCCGACTTCACCGTCGGCGCGGTCCATCGGGGAGGCGAATGGGGAAATTTCTTCGGCGGCGTCATCGGCGGCCTTGCGGTGTTCTCGCGGGCGCTCGACGACGAGGAGATGGCGCGGATCGCCCGAGTCCACCTTCCGGTTGGAATTCGATAATCGACCTCCCCGCCCTCATGCCGGACGGACGGTCGCCTTCCCGCTGGACTCACCGCGACTCGTGCCACTTCCGGAATTCCTTGAGGACTTCCTCCCGCGAGCAGCGGGGGCGCAGCGCGGTGCGCACGCGGAAGCCGTATTCCTTGCCGACCTCGGGCTGCTCGACGATGAACTGGAAATCCCAGGCGGGATTCGTCGTCCCTCGTTCGGCGTTCACGCCTCCCCCGCTGGGCGATTGGGTGAAGCGGATCCCCTCGCTGCGGTCGAACATCACCACCCAGGTCAGCTCGTCGATGTGCCCGTAGAAAAAAAGCTCGTCGAAGCGGAAACGGGAGAGGCTCTTGAACAAGGTGTCGCGCCCGTCGTCCGCGAAGGTCATCTCGAAGCGGTCGTCGCGGTGGCGGACGGTGCTCTGGTCGTTGTGCCACTGCGGGCAGAACTGGGTCCACAGACTACCCCGCTGGTCCTCCAGCCCGCCGAGGAAATGGAGGCTCTTGTCCTCGGGCGCATCCATGTAGCTCGCCCAGAACAAGGCGAGGTAGCCCCGCTCGAACACAGGGCGGTGCGCGACGCAGCGGAAGTCCATCTCCAGGTAGTGCGGCGCGACGAGGCGGAAGCGCGTCCAGCTTTCCACATGGGACACCGGCGTCGGAGGCTGGTGCAGCTCCGCCTCGCTCCCGTTGACCCGTCGCAATTCCATCGGAGCTTGGCGGGGTTCGAAAAAGACCTCGTTGTCCGCGAGCGGGCCACCGGTGACGATGTGCTCGAGGTTCAGCCCCGCGACCGCCGGCACGAACACGCTGTGCGAACCCGCCGAATGCCGCAGGCTCCACACGCCGTTGTAGCCGGCCCGGTGCCCGCCCTCCGCCGAATTGTCGCCGACCACCGCCGTCAA
>CAYSZN010000351.1:0-4825 GCA_964435425.1 uncultured Akkermansia sp.
TCGAACTTGCCGGAGTCCCCGAGCAATTCCGCCAGATGGGCCAGGCGCTGCGAATAGGAATACTTGACGTCGGGGGCGACGGAGCGGTTTCCCCCGACGATCGGCCTGAGGATGGAGATGGCCTTTTCCTCGAGGGAGACCGCGTTCTTCAGCCGGCCGCCATTGCGCTGCCCCACGGAAAGGGCGCCGTAGATGTCGGCGAGGGTCTTCAGGTAGGCCGATTCGTAGGGGTTCGCGGCGACGACCCGCCCGAGGACTTCGGCGGCTCCCTCCAGCTTGGTTGTGTCGTTGGAGAGCAGGCCGACCCGGGCCAGGCTGTTGCCGAGGCCGAGCTGATACTCGTCCACGGCCGCATCCAGCCGCACGGCCTTCGCATAGAGGTCGCTCGCCTGCTGGTAGGCGGTGCGGGCCAGCTCGTTCTCGCGCCTAGCCTCGAGGGCGCGGCCGGAGAGGGCGAAGGATTTCGCGAGGGCGCCGACGATGCGGTGGTTGCCCGGAGTCGCCTTCTCCATCTCGGTGAGGAGGACGCCGACGGACATGGCGGCGTCGATAGCGGCCTCGAGGCGGTCCATCGCGAGCTCGCATTCCACGATGGCGAGGGAATTCTCGTGAATGTGGAGCGAGGCCTCGGTGGCGATGCTGCGGTCGCGCGAGCGGGCCTCGTTCCAGAAGCGGGAGGATTCGGTGAAGTAGTGGCGGGCGGTGGAGTGCTCGCCCGAGCGGATCGCGAGCTCTCCCAGGGCGCTCTTGGAGTGGGCGATGTTTCGGACGAACTCGACTTTCGAGGTGCCGTCGTTTTCGAGCAGAATCGAGTAGCGGCGCTCCGCCTCGCCGAAGGTGGCGAGCGCCTTCTCGAACTCGCCCTTCTCCTTGTAGATCCGCCCCAGATAGAAGAGGGCGTCGGCCGTCGAGACGATGAAGTCGGGGGCGTCGCCGTAGGTTTCGACGAGGCGCTCGTAGTGCCGCCTCCCCTCCTCGAGGGCCGCGGCGCGACCGGCCCGGAACTCGGGCACGTCGGAGTCGCGGTTGTCGAGGACGAGCCGGAAGAAGCGGTCGCCGTTCTCCTGGGTTTCGCGGAGGAGCTGGCGCGCGAGCTTGGTCTGTCCGAGCAGGTTGTTCTTCGAATCCTCGGATTCGTTCAGCTCGGAGATCAGCTGGTTCTTCTCGATCTGCTCCTCCCGGATCTTCCGGTTGATCTCGGCTTGCTGGTGGTCTTTGAGCTGGAGCTTGCGCTCCGATTCACGCAGCTCGCTTTCGACGTAGTCCTTCTCCTTGCGGGTGCCGAGATAGTTGAAGAAGGCGAAGTAGGTCAGGATCAGGGTCACGGTCGCGAAGCCGATCGCCGTGACCTGCCACCGCAGGACGGGATTCACGCGCAGTTCGGTGGAGACCCGACGGAAGGAGAATCCTCTCTCGCTCGGGGCGGGCTCCATTCCGAACACACCCTCGAAGACGCCGGAGGCGATCGCGGGCGTCTCCACCCGGTTCCGCTTCGTCTTTGTCGCTTTGGCCGATGTTTTCACGGCCTTGGCCGGTGTGGGCGAGGCCACGGGCGTCTCCACGGCAGAGCCCTCCGGGATCGCCGCCAGCACGGCAGCGGCGACCTCCGCCATCGTCGCGGGGCGCTCCTCGGGAACGCAGCGCAGGCAGGCGGAGATGGTTTCGCGCAAGGCCGCCTCGCATCGGTCCGCCGCGGCTCCCGGCCACGGCAGGTCACTGTTCCCCTCCGATTCGAGCTGGCTCACGAACGATCCCGTCACCTCCGAGATCTCTCCGAAGGTGATTGCCGCGGCCGAGGAGAGCCATTCCGGATGCTCCCCGGCATAGCGGCGCCATTCCTCGAATCTCGGGAGATGTCCGGCGAGGAGCTCGAAGGCCACGACCCCGAAGCTGTAGACATCCCACCGCTTCCCGCGCCCGGCGTTGAAGTCGCCTCTGGCGAGCTGCTCGGGTGCCGCGTAGAAGAGCGGCTCGCCCGCTTCGAGATACTGCAGCCCGCCCATGAAGATCTGGCCGAAGTCCGAGATCACGGCCCGTTGCCCGCCTTCCGCGTCGGCGGCCAGGTAGATGCCCGAGAGGCGCAAGCCGCCGTGGAACAGGTCGGTTTCGTGCAGGGCTCCCAGCGAAACGGCCAGATCGCGGACGATCCGGATCGCCTGCTCGCGGGAGAGCATGCCCATGACCTGGCTCAGCGAGCCGACCTGCCAGATGCCGTCCTCGCGCCCCTTCCAGCCGTAGAAGGGGGTCGCGCAGGCCGAGTGGCCGCTCGCATCCTGCAGCACGTAGTCGTGGATGGGGGCCAGCCCCGCCGGGGGGCCTCCCGGAGCGGACAGCGTCTTGAAGAAGGGATAGAGGATGCGGTCGCTCGTCGCTTGGGCCTTGTAGACACGCACGGTACGGCGGGTCCCGCTTTCGTGCGAGGCGACGAAGGCCCAGCCGAAAGGATCCTCGCCGAGGAACGCCTCGTAACGATAGCCGGGTAGGACGGGGAACCGCATTTGTTGAACCTTATTACGGATGTCCGGCCGGATTCTTAACGGGTTTCGCGACAAAAGGCTATGGCTGGAGGAGGGCGTGCGCGATCCGTTCCCACTCCGCATCGATCCCCTCGCGGCGGATCGGGGGCTGGCCGGCGAGGCGATACCAGTAGGCGGAATTCCCGAAATCGCCCTCGATCGCATGGAGCAGGCCGTGGATCCAGGCTCCGGTGGCCGTCGGAATGTCCTGCGCGATGTCGTGGGCGGCCTTCCAGGCTCCTGCCTTCGCGTGCCACAGCGCCTGAAGCTCCGGCGAGATCCCGTCAGGAGGCGTGCCGCCGGGCAGAATGGTGGCGAGGAAGGTGTCGTAGGTCATTCGAGGGAGTTGATAGCTTATATAGGCTAGGCAGCGACGCAAGGCTCGATTCGCCGCCACGGGATGGGCGTGGAAAATCGTTCCTTGCCGTTCCCGCCTTTCCGGGCGAGCCGTTTCGGGATGAGGCTTGCCCTTCCCAATCCAACCGGTCCCGTCTTCGAGCTCACTCCCGCCCTGCGGGAGGAGGGGCTGCGCGAATCCCGGCTCAGCCCGAGGCGCCGCATGCTGCTGCCGATCCATCGGGGGCAGGACGATCTCGTCCAGCGCATGGTGAATTTCCTCCAGCCGGGGACCTACATCCGCGCCCACAACCATCCGCGCCCTTGGGCCACCGAGACCCTTCTCGTGCTTTCGGGGCGGCTCGGCTTCGTCCTCTTCGATCCGGACGGCCAGCTCCTCTCGAGACACAGCCTCGGCCCCGGCGAGCTCGTCGACATCGAGGCCGGTCTCTGGCATTCCGTCCTCGCCCTCGCCGAGGACACCGTCATCCTCGAGATCAAGCGCGGCCCCTTCGACGCGGAGGACAAGGTCTTCGCGGAATGGTCTCCCCCGGAATTCTCCGACGACGCTCCCGCATATCTCGCGTGGCTCACGGGCCTGTTCGGGCTTCCGGCTCCTGCGGAGGGATGAGTCCCGCCGGCTCGAAGACCTGCGCGTTCCACCATATCTCGGCCTGCTCCGTTCCGACGGTGGCCTCCATGGCGGCGAGCCCCGCGACCAGCAGGCAGACTCCCGCCACCGGGTGGACGAGCAGCGCCAGCAGTCCCCGCCAGTAGCTGCACGCATAGACGGCCGAGACATAGAGCGACGCCACCGTCAGCGTCGCGGCGGTGCCCAGGGCCACGATTCCGGCTCCGCCCTCGATGCGGGCTTTGAGAAAGGTGTAGAAGGCCACGAGGATTCCGACCAGCACCCAGGTCCCCACGAAGCCGATCCCGGCGAGGAGCGGATTCCACTTGCCGGCACAGCTCCATCCCGCCACCCAGAAGCCGAGGCCCATCGCCAACGCCACGATGCCCGCGGCCTTGGTGGCGACCCAGCGTTTCGCGGGCGACTGGAGCCATCCCTCGCCTCCGCTCCGGTGGAAGACAGGCGAGAGCAGCAGCTTCTGCCGGCTGCGCAGCGAGAGCTCCTCGGTGGGAACGATCGCCTCCCTCTCCGAAATGGGGTCGCGGAAATGCACGGTCTTCCGTTCGGGATCGAAGAGGGTTGGCTCGCCGGGCAATCCCCGGCCGTCGTGCAGGGACCAGGGCTCCGCCTGCGCCACCACCGTGCCACCCAGCCAAAGGGCGAACAGCCAGGTGGAAAGGAACGTCGCGGCACGATGGGACATGGTTCCTTTCATCGTCCGAAGCCGGGGGAAGGCAAGGGGATAGTTCGCCCCGTAGGCCGGGGAGCTACCGCGCGTCTTCCGGGGCGCTCTCCGCCTCTCCACGCTCGATGGTGAGCAGGGCGCTCTCGATCAGGTCCAGAGCCGAATCGAAGCGCTCGTCGATGTAGTAGACCGACCACTCGGTCTTTCCTTCGCGGTTTTCCTCCTTCGCCGGATAGCCGACCCGTTCGAAAATCTGGAAGGTCTTCGGATCGAAGTTGTCGATCTCGACCTGATAGACCAGAGAGGGCTGGTCCTCGACCTTCTCCGACGGATCGCCGGGCTGGTTGATCTCGACCATCAGGCGGTAGGGCATGGGGGAGGCGGACTTGCGGGGCAGGATGTAGTCCGCCGGGTCGAAGGAGCTGTTTTCCGTGGGGCTCGAGACCGCGTCCACGAGCTCGTCCAAGCTGGCGTTTCGCTTCCGCGCCTCCTCCAAGGCCTCCCTCCATCCCCTGACCTTGAAGGCCCAGTAGGGAAGCATCTCCTCGCGGTCCTCCGCTTCCGGTTCGAGGAGGGTCTTGATGTGGTAGTGGGACTGGTTCTCGAGCCAGATGGCGAGGCGGGGTGGGTTCCGGGGATCGTAGGAGCGCCCGGTCC
>CAYSZN010000352.1:0-4803 GCA_964435425.1 uncultured Akkermansia sp.
CTCGGCGGCATGACGCAGGTCGTCAGCTTCCAGACGCTCGCCCTCCAGCTCGGGGCGGCGCTGCTGGAGCAGGAGCGCCATCACGACGCCATCTCCTGCCTCCAGCGCATCTGGCCGGCCCGGCGCCTCATCGACTATCAAAACGCCAAAGCCGCGGAGATCGAGGAGCGCATCGCCCTGCTCGAAGCGCGGCCGAACACGCAGGGCACCGTCTTCCAGCTCCGCTCGATCCTCGGGCGGGTGCGGCGCGAGCTGGAGAATTTCGAAAGGACCGAGCACTTCGATTCGGCCCTGAGGCTGCGCCTCGCCATGGCCTTCCAGGGGCTGGGCCGCTATCGCGAATCCGCCCTGATCCTTGAGGAGATGCTCGCGACGATGCCGCCCGACCCGGTGGTGGAGAGCGCGGCCCTCGCCCAGATCCAGTGCTGGATGGAGACGAAGCATTGGCCGAAGGCCGTCGCGGCAGCGGATCGCTACGTGGATGTCTTCGGAGCCGAAGGAAAGTCCCTGCCCACCGTGCTCTTCCTGAAGGCCGAGGCCCTGCGCGAGAACGAGGATCCCGGTGCCGCCCAGCTCGCCTATGGGGATCTCGTCGAGCGTTTCCCTGAGGATCCCTTCGCGGCGAAGGCCCGGTTCATGCAAGGGTTCCTCTACTTGCAGCAGGACGACAACGAGGGCGCTCTCTACCAGTTCGAGCAGGTGCGGCGACGCCATCCCGAATCCGAAATAGTCGAGGACGCCGACTACTGGACGGGCATGGCGCATTCCTTCTCCGGTCAGCACGCCGAGGCGTGCGAGCATCTCGCCGGTTATCTGGACCGCTGGAAGACGCCGAAGTATCGGAAGGAGGCGGTCTTCCGCATCGCCGTCTGCACCTTCTCCCTCGCCGACTATCCCGGGGCGATCGGAAAGCTCGAAGCCTTCGCCGCCGACTGGCCCGACGATCCTCTCGTCGACGAGGCGAACCTCCTCCTCGGCGACGCGCTCTTCGGAGAAGGGCGCAACGACGAGGGGTTCGCCGCCTACGAGCGGGTGCGACCCGAGTCGGGGCGCTACTTCGAGGAGGCCTGGTTCAAGAAGGGCAAGGCCCTGAGGCTGCTCGACGAGCTCTCCGCGATGCGGGTGCATTTCGAGGCCTTCGTCGCGGAGCATCCGGCGAGCGGCCGCTTGCCCGAGGCGGTCCATTGGATCGGATGGGCCCACCTGCAGGAGGGCAAGGTCGAGCGGGCCCGCGACATCCACTGGCAGACCATCGAGGAATACGGCGACGATCCCGGACGCCACACGGTCGTGGACCTGCTCGCGGGCCTGCCGAAGGTCTACGCCTCCGGCGGAGCGGAGGCGCGGACCGATCTACTGACAAAGCTACAACTCCTGAAGAGCCGGGCAGCCGTCTCCGACCGGATCACGCTCGCCGTCCGGTCGGGCTGGGCAAAGGCGCTCGTCGAGGGAGGCGAGCGCGCCCGCACCGAGCTGCTCTCCATCGCGAGATGGATCGACCCGAAGCGCCACGACCCCGCCGTGTCCGTCGCCGTGGCCGAGGCCCAGCTCGCCTCCGGCAACCGGCTCGTCGCGAAGGAGCTGTTCACCGCGATCCGCAAATGGCATCCGCGCACGGTCGAGCGCGACCGCATCTACCGTGCCCTCGGCGACATCGCGGCGGAGGAAGGCGATGCGGAGCGGGCCATCGGCTACTACGAGCGCTTCGAGCGCGAGATGGCCGCCTCCGTCCATCTCGGCGAAGTGCGCCTGAAACTGGCCGCTCTCCACGAAACCGCCGGACGCACCGACGCGGCCCGCGCGGTCTTGGAGAAGACGCTGGAAACGGCCGGGGTCTCCGCTGCCGTCAAGGCCGAGGCGCTTCTGCGGCTGGGCCAGTCCTACGCCGGGGCAGGGGAGCACAGGAAGGCCTCCGTCTACTTCGAGCGTCTCTATGTCGCCTACGGAAAATTCGGCGAGCTCAACGCGAAGGCCTACTGGGCGCGGGGGCAGTCGCTCGAGGAGCTGCGGCTCGGGCGCGAGGCGCTCGAGACCTACGAGGAACTCGTCGCCCGCGAGGATCTGCGCTCCTTCGCCGAGACGGAGGAAGCCGCGAAACGCATCGAGGTGCTGCGGCGCGAGCATCCCGCCCAGCCAGCCGAGGAGGTGGTGCTATGAACGCTTCCACCCCCATCGTCCTGCTCGCCCTCCTCTGCCTCCCGGCGGTGGCGCAGGACGTGGTCGTGCTGAAAAGCGGCGAGTCCATCGCCTGTCGTCTCGACGAGCTGACGGACCGGATCGTCAACGTCACCGTCTCCGGCAGCACGGAAGTCCCCGGCAGCAGCGCGCGGCTCACCCTTCCGGCGGAGCAGGTCGAGCGGATCGAGTTCGCCTTCGCTCCGGGCGAGGAGGAAGTCTTCCCGCAGCGAGCCTCCATGTCGTCCGCCGCCCTGAAGCCGTGGTGGGACCATCATTCCGCCCATCTCCACCGTCCCCGTTCGCGCGCCGCAGCCTGGGGCGTGGCCTATGCGGATGCCCTTCTCCGCGAGGAGGCGGAGCGCGGGCCCGACCGTGCCCTGCCCGTCTACGATCTCGTCCTCGCGAGGGCCTGGTCGCCCGAGGACGCCGCCGCCGCGAAACGGGGCCGTCTCCGCGCCCTGATGGGCAAGGGCGACCTCGCCACCGCGACGGAGGAGGCCCGCATCCTCGCCCGCGAGACCGAGGATCCCGCCTTGCTCATCGAGGCCGAGCATCTCCTCGCGATGGCCGATTTCCAGGCCCTGCGCGAACTGGAGGAGGAGCATCCGCGGTGGATGGACGACGACGAGGTGCGGCCGCGGCGGCACGAGCTCTACCATCGCACCCTCGACCAGTTCCTGAAGCCGCATCTCTTCCACGCCACCCGCGAGGAGGCCGCCGCCCGTGGTCTCCTCTCCGCCGCCGAGCTGCTCCTGTTCGGCGGCGAGCCGGCCGAGGCGAGGGCCCGCTTCGAGGATCTTCTGCGGCTCTATCCATCGACCACCTCGACCGCCAAGGCGGCGGAACAGCTCGAAGCCCTCTCCCCGAATCCAACCGACGCCCCATGAACCGCCACACAAGACTAGCAAACACCTATCGAACCTCCCTCCTTCTGGCGTCGGCCGTGCTCCTCGCCCTTCCGCTTGCGGCGCAGGAGGCCGCCGGTCCCGTCGCGGGCGTGTCGCAGGACGTCTCCGCCCTCGACTTCTACAAGCAGGGTGGGGGACTGATGCACGTCCTCCTCGGCTGCTCCATCATCACCATCGCCGTGGTGGTCTACTGCTTCGTCCAGATCTCGGCGAAGAGGATGACCCCGCCGGGACTCGTCAACCAGGTCAACGCCGCCATGGCCCCGCGCGACGTCATGTCCGCCTACAGCGCCTGCCAGGCCCATCCCAGCAGCTACGCGCGGGTCATGTCCTCGGCGCTGCTGAAGGTGAACTTCGATCGCGACCTCGCGAACAAGGCGAGCATGATGGACGCGGCGGCCGAGGCCCTCGACGAGGAGGAGCACCGGCAGATGGTCTGGGTGAACTACCTCAACATCTCCGCCACCCTCGCCCCGATGATCGGCCTCCTCGGCACGGTCTGGGGCATGATCGAGTCCTTCGACGCCCTCTCCACCCAGAGCGGAGACGCGAAAGGGCTCGCCGCTGGGATCAAGGTGGCGATGATCACCACCGTGGCCGGCCTCGTCGTCGGGATTCCGGCGATGTTCTTCTACTTCTTCTTCCGCGACAAGCTGCTCGGCGTGATGGCCACGGTGCAGAAGAACGTCAGCTTCGCCATCGACATCCTCTCCGGGGAGATCCGCCTGCAAGGAGCGGCGCAGGCCACCGCGTCCGCCGAGACCTCTCCCGCCGAGACCGTCCCCGCCGAAGCCTGATCCGATGAGGCGTCGCCGCAAGAGAACGTCGGACGAGGTGAGCTTCCAGCTCACGCCGATGATCGACATGACCTTCCTGCTGCTGATCTTCTTCATGCTCACCCAGAAGATCACCGACCAGGAGTTGAGCGTGCCGATCCACCTGCCCGTCGCCGCCGCGGCGGCGGAGCCGGAGAGGACGCCGCGCGACGTCATCCACCTCGACGGCGGGGGCCGCTACCACATCGGCGACCGCGCGGCGACGAAGGACGAGGTGCTGGCCCACCTCCGCGCGAAGTTCGTCGATGCCCCTCCCTTGCAGGTCTACCTCCGCGCGGACCGGGACACCCCGTCCGGAAAGATCCGCGAGTTCGTCGAAATGGCCGCCGAGGCCGGGGCGATCGACTTGATATTCGGAGTGCATGAACAATGAGCGACCAGACAGGGTTGGACCGGCGACCCAAGAGGGTTGGGTCTGTCCTTCCATTTTAGAACCATGAGACGCCGCCGCGCCAGACCTTCGCAGACCGTGGAGATGCAGATGACGCCGATGATCGACATGGTCTTCCTCCTGCTCGTCTTCTTCATGGTCTCGGCGAAGCCGGTCGAGCCGGAGCGCGACATTCCCATGGGTCTGCCGGGACAGGTCGCACAGGAGGAGGCGGTCGACATCCCCGACGAGGCGCGCGTCCTCATCGAGCCGTCGGGCCAGGTCGTGCTGAACGAGCGGAACCTCGACTCGCCCACGAGCGCCGCGTTGCCCGAGCTGAAAGCGGTGCTGACGCGCCTGCGGCTCTCCGCCGAGAGCGCGAGGACCGAGGCCCTCGTGACCCTGGCTCCGCACGACGCGGTTCCCCATCAGCGTCTCGTCGATGTGCTGAACGCCTGCGCCGAGGCGGGGATCAAGGGTGTGACTTTCGCGGGAGGGGACCATGAGTGAG